>JACAEZ010000175.1 GCA_013388565.1 Campylobacterales bacterium
ATATTATACCATCAAAATTCTCTTTTTTTGCAATTTTTATCATGATGTTTTCAAATTCACATATATACATCAGTGATTTTTTTACATTTTGTTTAACAAATTTTGATAAAGACCAATATTTTTTTAATCCAACTATTTTTCTAATTTTATTTAATGGTTTATTTACACTTAGCAAAAACATATAAGCACTATCACCAAGCAAGGCTAACCACTTTTTTGTCAATGTAATTGTGTCAAATATATCACCATGTGTTACTAAAAATTTTTGATTATTTAAATCATAATATGTATATTCATGTAAAATAGTTATATTATCACCCAATTGCAGTGGTAAAAAAGGTTTTACAAATTCGTCATGATTACCTAAAATATATATGACATTTGTACCTTTTCTAGCTTTTCTAAGTATTTTTTGTATTACATCAGAGTGAGACTGAAACCAAGTTATTTTTCTTTTTAAAGCCCAACCATCTATTATATCTCCGACCAAAAATAGATTTTCACACTCTACATTTTTAATAAACTCTAATAGGCTTTTAGCCTTTGCATCTTTTGTACCTAAATGAATATCAGATATAAAAACAGACCTATATTGCATTACAACTCTTTAATTTTTGTTGTAATTTTAATAGATTATTGTTACTATTTAGAAATATATTTATTAAACCTTATTTACACCTATTGAAATAATCAATTTAAAAGCCTCTTCCATTGATAAGTCACAATGTTCTACATCACTTTCATCAAATAAAAAAAGTAATCCTGTTGTTGGATTTGGAGTTGTTGGTACAAAAACAATCAAATCTGTACCATTTTTTTGAGTCACAAAACCTATCATTTTTGCATTGCCAACTTTTACATACACAACACCCAAATAGTTTTCACTGTTGTTTGATGAAAAAAGTTCGACTATATCTTTAACAATTTTATATACAGTTTTTGCAATAGGAATTTTATTTACTATCTTTTCTGTAAACTTTAACAAAATAAATTTTTTATTTTTTTCAACCAAATAGCCTATATAATACAATAAAGAGATAGAGACAATAAATATAGATATAGTAACTATCAAATTATTATTTGTAATACCAAACATAAAATTAAATAAATTTTCAACAATCTCAAAGAAATAATTAAAAACAGCTATAACAACTATAATAGGTATTAAAGATAAAAATCCTTTTATAACTCTTTCTATCACAAAAATCCTTTAATCAAAATTTAATAGTAAATCTTACACCATTTTCAATATTATCAAAAGATATATTTGCACTATATTCAGATTGTAGTATCATTTTTGCAATATTCAAGCCTATTCCTGTCCCTTCTTTACCTTTTGTTGTAAAATACTCTTGAAAAATCTTATTTATATGCTCTTTTGGTATTCCACCGCCATTATCTTGAACTATTATCTGTTTATTGCTTCCATTAATATCTATAAAAATAGTTCTATCTTTTATATCATTTAAAATAAAAGCATCTTTTGAATTGTTAATCAAAATAATAAACACTTGTGTTAATTCATTTATCAATCCATGAAGTATAAATTGATTATCTGATTTTACATTTACTTGTATCTGATTAGCTTTGATAGAAGGATTTAAAATTTTAAGTGCATTGTTTACCGATTCAATAGCATCAAAATCTATCTTTTCTTTATTTGGTTTAAAAAAATTTCTAAAATCATCTATTGTTGTACTCATATATTTAATCTGTGAAATAGAATTTTTTACAAAATTATCCATACTCTCTTTATCCAACTCATTTTCACTAAACATATCTTCGACATTCATAATCATCAAAGACATGGCATTTAATGGTTGTTTCCATTGATGAGCAATATTTCCTATCATCTGTCCCATAGCAGCAGATTTTGACTGTTGCAATAGTAAATTATATTGATACTCCTCTTTCTCTTTTTCAAGCCTTCTTTGCATAATAATAATTATATAAATAATAAGATATATAGATAAAAATACAATAGCTGTTACACTACTTAAAATATAAAATATCTTCATGGAGTTACTAAGCAACTCATCTAATGGAACTTTTAAAGAGATAATTGCTCTAATTTCACCAACTTTTTCAAAATATCCACTATCTGTTCCATATCTGTCTATCATCTCTTTTGGTGCATCTTTTGGGTCACCATGACATTTTAAGCAAGATTGTTGATTTGAATTTATTGGAATTGCAGTGTAAAGATACTTTTTACCATTTTCATCTAATATTTTGTCAAAATGTTTAAAAGATTGTTCATTAGCTTTTTTAATTAGCTCTGCTTCTAACTCATTTGCTTTATTTATAGGATTTCTAGGATTGTTTGAAGCTAGTTTGTAAGAATAGGGCTCTAAATTTTGCTTTTTCATCTCTTCAATAAAAAAGTTGTGCATATTTCTTGCAATAAATGTAGAAGATAAAACCTCTGGTTGAAAAAATTCATTGTACAATTTTCCATCATACTTTAGTTTATATATAACAGGTTTTTGCATATTTTCAACATATGAGTGTATCGCTCTGTGTTGAAAAAGTATCTGGTCAACTCTTTTATGACCCTCTTCAATAGCATATTTATTTGTATTAAAGTAGTATATATAAACCAAAAAAAGATACGAAATAAAAAAAAGAGCACCTATAATAATAGGTGAATTTTTTTTACTTATAAAAGATTTAAACATTAAATGCCTTTTTTATACATTAACTTGACTATTTTTTTTTACCGATACTCTCTAAAAAATCTTCTAAATTATATTTTTCTCTATATTTTTGACTCATAAGATGAATTAAAATATCGCCCATATCAACAACAACCCAATCGTCACTCTCATCAACATGCAAAAAACTCTCCTCTTTTCTGAGGTTATCTTTTAAATAATTTAACAAAGCAAAACCATGTTTGTCTGCTAATGTAGTTGCAACTACAACAAAATCAACAAAATAATCTTTACCTCTTAAATCAAAAAATGCTACCTCTTCTGCTTTTTTTTCTTCTAGTAAAGCAACTATTTTTTTTACTCTATTTTCCATGAATACCCTCGTTTTATAAAATTTTTCAACAATTTGTTTGATACTATCTGGAATATATCTAATATCAAAATGCTCTCTTAAAAAAGAGGAGCTAATGTCTATATCGCTATCTAGTATCAAAAAATTATTTTCGCAATTATACCCTTTTCTATTTGCAACAACAACTTTTACCATTTTTAAAAGCTCTTCATATTGAAACCACTTGTTTAAAGTTTGTAAGTTATCAGCACCAACTATTAGATATATTTTTGAAATATCATATATTTTTTTAAGTTCCAAAACTGTCTCATAAGTTGTAACTTTTCTATTTTTTGATATTTCAATATCTAATATTTTTACATTTTTATAATTTTTAAAAACCTTTTCGCACCACTTTAGTCTTAAAAATGGTGGAGCAAAAAAAGAGTCTTTAAATGGATTTAGATATGTTGGAATAATAAATAACATATCTATATCTAACATTTTTAAAGCCCTCTCTACAACATCTACATGACCTACATGAATTGGGTCAAAACTACCACCAAAAATTGCAACATTCATTAACTATTTTGTAGTAAATGTAAATACACCATCAAAATCAACAGGTGGATTTTCTATATAGTGATTACACCTATCTATATATACACTATACAAAGTTTTTGCACTCTCATCATCTTTTAATAACTGTTCAAACAACTCTTTTGATTCTGTAAAATTTGAACTTCTATAAAATTTTAATGCTTCATGATATATATCTATAAACTCTTTTAGCTTATCATCAGCTACTCCAAAATCTAAAACTTGAAATATATTTACAGGCTCTTTTTTACCTTTAACTCTAACAAGGTCTAAATCTCTTATAATATAATCGTTTTTCAAATTTGCTTTTGTAAATTCTGAAATAATTATATGACTGCCATAAGGTTTATTTAAACCTTCAAGTCTTGATGCCAAATTTACAGGGTCACCAATAACCGTATAATCACTTCTACCAAAACTCCCCATTTCACCGACTGTTGATAAACCACTATTTATTCCAATACCTATATCAATAGGTGGTTTTTTTTCATTTTTTAGTTTTACATTTAAATCTTTTAATGCATGAATTTGTTTAATCGCAGCACTAACTGCAAAATCTTCATGATTGGGTAAATCATTTGGTGCATTCCAATATGCCATGATTGCATCACCTATAAATTTATCTACTGTACCTTTATGCTCGATGATAATATCAACCATTGGTGTCATGTACTCATTTAATAGTTCAATCAATGCTTTTGGCGAACCCATAGCTTCAGATAGTGTGGTAAAATCTCTAATATCACTAAAAAATATCGTTATAAACTTCTCTTTACCCTCCATTGATAACTCATCAGGATTTTTAATAAGGTCTTCCATGACACTTGGTGAAACTTTTTTTGCAAATTTAGCTTTTATAAGCTCTTTTTGTTTTGTTTCAAAAAAGTAATTTGAGATTAGATTTAATATAAGAGTAAACATAAAAGCCAAAAGAGGAAATATCATATTAAATACCAAACCTTCATGAAACAGAAGATGTCTATATATATAATATAAAATTACAAGTAAAGAGATAGATGAAATTGAAGCAATAAGTGGTGAAGTAAATATTAAAACTGTTGTCAATACAAATACAACAGCAATAATAATTGCAAAATCAACCGCTTCTGCCCAAAGTGGTCTATAGATAAAATCTTGATTTAATATATTATCAATCATGTTAGCATGAACTTCAACCCCTACAAAAGCGGTATCAAATGGACTAACTCGCAAATCCAAAAGTCCAGATGCTGATGTTCCAATTAATATATATTTCCCCTCTACAAAACTTTTGTCAAAATTTTTATCTATAATATCAACTGCTGATAGATATTTGTATGTCTTTTTAGGACCTTTATAGTTTATAAATAATCTTCCAAATCTATCTGTTGGTATTGTTAAATCGCCAAGTTGAACATTTTCTATTCCAAGCTCTGAATAGTTTATAGTTATTTTTTTAACTCCTAAAGCAGCTCTTATCATTTCAAGTCCAAGTGATGGATAGATATAATCTTTATATTTAATAACAAGTGGCACACTTCTTGAAACTCCATCATTATCAGGAATTACATTAAAAAAGCCACTTGAATAACTATTATCTTGCAAAATATCAAGATTTTGAACTATTCCTTTTGAAGTTAATATAAAATCATCACTCTTTTTGTTTTTTTCAATGACAATAGCAGGAATTTGAGGCAACTTCTCTTTGTCAAAATTTGTCGGATTGTCAAAGTCAAAAACATACCCTAATATGGTAGGCGTATTAGCAACCGCTTGGGCAAAAATTTCATCATAATTTGGCAAATTTTCACTAGGAATATCATATTTATCTGCAATTTTTTTAGGTGAACTATTGTCACTTTCAGCAAAAACAATATCAAATCCAATAACACCAGCTCCACTTTCAGCCAAATTATAAACCATTTGAGCCAAAATATCTCTACTCCATGGCCATTGTCCAATTTTTGCCAAACTTTTTTCATCAATATCAACAATAACTATATCACTACTTGCTTGTTGAACACCTCTTTCAACAAACATCAAATCCCTTATTTTGTTGCCAAAGTTTGCAAAATTGTTATAATAATTAAGATACAAAAATATTGTAAAAACAATTATAAACAGTGCTATTAAATAGTTAATTACAATTTTTTTATATTTAAAGAAAAATTTTTTCATGAACTATTTTTTAAATCCGCTAAATGCACCAACAGCTATATTTCCACTATCAGTTCCTGCATTAAATCCACCAGCTATCGCTTGGGCAGTACTTCCAAAAAACTTTCCATTTCCACTAAAATTATCTATAGTTTGACCATCACTTACAGTTCCAGAAAATTTGTCAAAACTAAATCCAGCAGTTTCAACTTTCCCACTATATACTTTTATATCCCAAACATTATTACTATTTTTAAAATTCATATCTCCATTTAAATTTGCATTTGCAAAATCAAAATTAAGATTTACAACACCTTCATGAATAACAGATGTTTTTTGAGCTTCAAATAAATTATATACAGAACCTATAATATCACCATGATATGTAGCTTTTGCACCATTTGCTATAAAGTTTTTAATCACATCCTCTTTTGTTTGAGAAACACCTTCAAAAGCTTTTACCCAGCCACCATATGTATTAGATTGAAGATTTGAACTATCAAAACTATTTTCAGCCCAATATCCGTAACTAAAATAGTCATTTGCACCAATTTGTTTAGCAACCATTTCTATCTCTTTTGATTTATTTGCTACAAACATACCATAAGCTATTTCATCAAAATTTTCTGAAAAATTTTCATTTTTGTTATCTGTTAGTTGAAAATAGCTACTTACTTGCTCTAAATTTGAACCAAAAAATCTATCATAAAAAAAAGCATCACTAACTGCTGGTGTAAAGTTTGAATAAAATTGATTTTCATCAATCATGTAGCCTGTTGGAGAAATTGCATTTTTTCCAACATTTGCAAAATATAAAACCCACTCATCTGTAGTATTGTAATATCTGTTATTTACCAAATAGCCTATATTTCCAAGCAATAACCTATTTCCCATATCAAACATTAAATTAACTTTAGAGTTTGTACTATCTATTAATGAATATTGGCTATTATATTTCACACTTCCAGCAACAACACCATCATAAAAACTAACTACCCTACCCTTTGAATTTCCATCCCAAAACTCATAAACTTTTTGATTTATCTCATCATATCCCATTTTTTTTGCAACATCAGAGGCTTGACTCTCTAATATAGAGGTTCTATACATCTCCAAATTTCCATATTTATCTTGTGTAAAATTTGTCATATCAGCTTTTGATAAATTATTATAATCAATACCTAACTCATCTTTTACATAAAATCCAAATTTTATAGGCGAATATTTATCACTTTCAATAGCTTGAACATTCAATAAATTAGACACATCAGCTTTTTTATTACTTGCTTCTAAAAATTGTTCATACTGCTCATTTAAAGAGTTTTCCAATTTATTTAAAGCATTTAACACCAAATCGTTATCTTTAATCTCTTTAAGTGCTTCAAATACCTCTTTGAGTTTATCTTTATCAACACTCAAATCTTTAGTTAATTTTACACTTTGAATAAGCTTCGTTACTTTTTCATCTAATTTAAACCCTTTTTCAATCTTCTCTATATCATCTTTTTTAAATTTAACTGGTATTGATGGAACTAAACCTGCTTTAAACTCTGTCATCTCACCCTCTATAACATCAACTGTTTTACCATTAGCAGTTACTGTTATAGCACCTTTTAAACAAACAATCTTTTCTCGCTCTTTTGAGATAGAACCAGCAAAGTGAGTCCCTCTAATACCACATGTTGCACTGTTTGTTTTTAATTCAAAATTTTGTTTTGCAACTTTTGAAATTTTCCCAGTAACAGCTTTGAAAAAACCACTACTGACTTTAAATTTTGCTTCAGAATTTTCAGAATTATCAAATAGATAATTTTCTATCTCAAATGTTGAACTTTTTCCAACTCTAATAACACTCTCATCTTGAAATAGAAGTTGTGCTTGTCCATTTTCAAGAGTTTTTACAACATCTTTATTTTCTAATTTAAATCCATTTGAACCATTTAATGAATTTGTACCTCTAAGCACAACAACATTACCACTCATTGCCACTATTTCACCAACATTAGCCAACACATAAGATGCAACTATTGAAATAAATAGTAAAACCTTCATGACACTTCCTTTTTTAATAGATGTAGTTTAGATTTATAGAATACATCTCTTTTTCATACTCGACAGGCAAATATTTAGAACTATTATCTATATAATTTGCATTAAACATTACAGATAAATTACTCATTAACTCTTTTGAAACATTTAATTGATAACTTTTGTACAAATCCATTCGTTTTTCACCACTATCTTTTGAGTAAGTATCTTCATAATCGACATCTCTTAGATTGCATGAAATCATTAAATCAAATATATCAAAATCTCTAAAATATGCAATTTTGTAGCTATTTATTGATTTGTCTATAAATTTTGTATCAACATCTTTAGAAAGAGTCTCTTTTGCATAAGCATATCCAATAGAAACCATATTTTCATCAAATTTTTTAGAAAGAGAGATAAAAGCTTCATTAAAATTTGAATTTTTAGAACTATCTATCTCTTTTTTGTAATATTTTTTTTGAGCTTTTACACCTGTTGTTAAAAACATCTCTTCAATAAGCGGTTTTTGAAATTTTGCACCAATAGACAAAGAGTCCATCAAAGAGCTACCACTATATAAAATTTTATCAGCACTAATTGGAATATCTATTTTATAACCATCACCTAAAAATCCTAAACCACTACTAACAGATAGATATGTCAAATCAAAATCTGAATTATCAAAATAGTTTTGATTATACATTGTAAAAGAGTTATCTATAAAATATCCACCTTTATTGCCAATATCATAAACATAACTTACAAATAGAGACTCTTGTAAAAATGTATCTTCTATTTTATCATCTGCTTGTACATTTTGCTTATCCATTTTATACTCATTTTGCATATAATTTATAAGCTCTTCACGACCAGGATTTGAATTTAAATTTGTATCATAGCCAAAACCAGCACTTACAGTTACCTTTGAAAAATCTTTTTTATCTTTACTCTCTATAAAAGCAAACATTTTTTCAATATTTTCTTTTACATTTTGAGGTGGATTTGACTCCAATACTTTATCCAACTCACTTTTTGCAAGTTCAAGCATGTTTAAACTAATAAATGTATCAGCCAACTCCAACCTTGCTCGTTGATGGTTTTCATCTTGCACCAACACTCTTTCAAACATTATCATAGCCTCTTCAAAAAGCCCCAATGCTTTGGCATTTAAAGCTAAGTAAAAATTTACAATAGAGTTAGATTTACTTTTATCCACTTCACTTTTAAATATCTTATATGAATTAACATAATCTTTATTTTCATACAACTTCACTCCATCTTCTATATTTGAAGCTACAACTAATGTAGCACAAATAGAGCTAACTAATATTTTTTTTAGCATAAACATCCTTTTATATTTATTTTACATATACCCAATAACCAATACCACTAGGGATAAAATCTATATTTGTATCATCAATATATCTATTTTCTTCAAATATATAGAGCTTTTCTATATTACTATATTGCTCTTTTATAGATTTAATCGAATCTATTTTTCCTCCTACTAAATTCCATCCATCTTTTAATATAGAAACATCAAAATTATAACTATTTCCATAAAAACCTACTGTTGCATTTGATGTTGATTTTAACCAAAAACCTTCATGAGGCTTGATAATTGATGGATTTAGAATGTAATTTTTATCTCGATATGTGTATAGTGATACTAAAATAGAACTATATTTTTCTATAGATGTATTTTTATCTACAGGAATAGATAATAAATTCCATCCATTTTTTATAGATTGATTTATGTCACTATCTATTTTATATATCCAATAACCATCTCCACTATTTAATATATAATTATCTGTTGTATTCCATGAATTGTTTCTATATTGATATACAGATTTTATTTCAGGATTTAACTCTTTTATATTTTTAATGGTAGTATTTTCAGAATTACCTAATAAACTCCAACCTCTTGGATATAAATCATAGTTTTGAGTATATTCAAATCCAGTAAAATTGATATTTTGCATATTCTTAGATTTTATCCAGTAACCTTGTTTACTTTTGATTATTTCTGGGTCTTTTTGATAATTATTGTTACTAAAAGTGTATATATAATCATAATCTTCATATATGAACATATCTGTAATATCTTTATCAATAGGCGATGATTTTTGATTCCATCCACTATTGAATTGAACTTGAATATTTTTAACCTCTCTTATATTATCATCTGTTGTTTGAGGTTTATTTGATGGAACTATGTACTCTTTATTTAATATCATCTGTTCAGTTATTTCATTCAATGTAATCATAGAACTACCTTCAATTAACATGATAGTTTTTATACCATTAAAATAGACTCTTTCTATAAATTTTGCATCATCTGAAGGTAAAATTAAAGCCAAAATTACATCTTTAGACTCTTTTTTATTAAATGTGCTATTTTGTTCTTGAAAAAATTCATAATCACCACTAAAATCAAATGATTTTCTAGTTGAATATGTCACTTTTAACCTTTTATCTAATTTGTCAAACAAAGATTTAGTTAAATCTTCAATAAGTTCAATTTTTGCACTATCAAAATCTTTTCTAACAGAGTAACTAATTTTTTCTCTTTTATTGTTATTTTTATTTATTGCTAGTATATCTGCTGTAAGGTCTAAATTATTGCTTAATTTAATTTCTGTTTGATATTTATTACTACTATCTTCTTCAATTTTTGATGATTGTATCTCTTGTTGCTTTGTTGAGTTGAATTTAATAGCATTTTTTATAACAAATTCTCTATTTTGTCCATATTTTTCATAATTTGAAGAAATATCAACTATACCATTTGTTAATTTTAACTCTTTATATCCAGCTAAATATACAACCTCTTCAAATTGTGTATCATTTACTGGAGTTAATGTTATATTAGTGTTATAATCTATATTTCTTTGTTGATTTTTAACATACATCTTTCTTGTTTTTGTATCAATAACTGTTTCTGTTATATTTATATCCCTTGGATTGTAACTATACTCTTTTCTTGTAGAATAGCTTACTTTCAATCTAGGCTCTTTTTTTACTATATTTCTAACATTAGATGGTTCTGTTTGTGATAAATACTCTATTGTAGCACTGTTATAATCTTTTCTTAATGAGTAATTTATAGTTTTTAGTTTTGTTTTTTTAGAAACATTTTCTGTTATATTATACTCTCTATATAAAATATCTCTTAATGATTTTGTATCTACCAACTCTTCACTTTGAATAATAGTTGCTAAAATTTCACCATCTGATTTTGCAATTATCTCATTTTGAATAGTTCCATTTTGAATAGCCTCTTGTTTAGTTGCTGTTATTGTTCCATCATTTGTAGCAATAATTTGACTACCTTCTTGTAAAGTTATCTCTCTTTTTATACCATCAATATTTTCTATAACGGTTTTTGAATCCCCCTTTTTATTTGCTTCAATTTGTGTAACTACCTTATCTGTAGTTATATGATTTGTAATAGTTCCATTTTCTTTAATTTCTGTTTTACTACCAACAGGTAAATTAATTTTAGTATCAATCCTGTCTTCATTATTTAATGTTGCCTCAATTTCGCCATTTTTTGAAATTTTAACATCTGTAACAATTTTTTCAACACTTAATACTTGTTCTATACTACCATCTTGTTTTAATGTTAACTCAGAACCAGCAATCGTATTAACAACTGATTCTAACATTTTTCCAGTACTATCTTTTATTTTAACAGTAGTTTCACTTTTTCCATCAACTTTTAAAACTATATCTGTTGTTGTTTGAATACCTGTTGTTGTATCCATTGATATATTTTCAATTTTTGTAGAACCATCTTGTAAAATTGTAGCAGTTACTCCTGCTTCAGTAGTTAAAGTAGTTTGTTTAGTTTCAATATTATCATTTTTAAGAGTAACAGTAGCAGTTACTGTACCATCTTTTGATAATTCTAAATTTGATGACACTTTGGTTCCATTTACTAATTCTGTTAAAGTTGAGACTATTTTTTTGTTGTCTAATTCAGATATTGTTACTCCATTTAAGTTTTCTATTTGAATTTTTGTCTGTAAATCACCTTCTATTGAGCTAATAATAGTATCAATTTTTACAGATGATGAAGATGATTGAATTGCAGACGAATAAATAGATGAAATTGCAGAAGTTATAGATGAAGTTATATTATCTATATAATTATATGAAGAAGATGATGATGAATAACTATATGAACTACTATAATTATTTGGAAAAGATGTTTTAAATGAGATTAAACTACTATTTATTTCATGATAGTAATTATCATAACACTCATTTACATTATATGAATTAACTTCTACATAAGATAAGATTACTTCATAATTTGTATTTGAATTTAAATTTGTTAGATTTACTTCACTATTTTTTAACCAATTATATCCATTTGTATTTGAACCATAAAAA
>JACAEZ010000176.1 GCA_013388565.1 Campylobacterales bacterium
ATCAGTTGGTTTTATAAAGTAGTGTTGTGGAATTTGTTTGTATATAAAATATATTGCGAATAAACCTACAAATATATAGGTTGTTTTTCGCATTAAAAAGGTATCAAGATGATTAAAACTCTTCTATTCTAATCATAATAGGTTTTGCCGTTACAAACTCTAAAGTTGAAATCTCTTTTATAGCATTTTGAATTTGACACTCTTTGCATTTATGAGTTGAGATGAGTAGATTTGCATACCAAGTTTTTGGTTGTTGCATCATAGCTTCTATCGAAATATCATTTTGTCCAAATATCGATGCGATTTTTGCCAAAACTCCAGCTTTATCAGCAACACTAACTCTTAAATAGTATTTTGAAACGATGTTTTCATTTGATGCTAGTTTTAGCCCTTCGCCTTCCATTGGTTTTTTAAAGCCTAGCATTGGTTTTGATTTTCCACTTCTAACAATATCTATAATATCAGAAACAACGGCACTAGCAGTAGCATTTCCACCAGCTCCAGCACCATAGTACATAGTTTCACCAACTCTATCGCCGATTATGCTAATGCCATTCATGACACCATCAACTTTTGAAAGCATCAAATTTTCATCAATCAATGTAGGATGAACTCTAAGCTCTATTTCGTTGCCAACTTTTTTAGCAATAGCTAAAAGTTTTATCTTATATCCAAACTCTTGAGCAAAATAAAAATCATCTTGAGTGATATTTTCAATCCCTTCAATCAATATATCTTCAGGTTTTGTATCTATTCCATAAGCTATACTTGACAAAATCAATAACTTATGAGCCGCATCAAAACCACCTATATCAAATGTTGGGTCGGCTTCTGCATATCCTAAATCTTGAGCCTCTTTTAAAACGGTCTCTAAAGCACACTTTTCATTTGCCATTTTTGTCAAAATGTAGTTACAAGTACCATTCATGATACCTCTAATGGCTAATACATGATTTGCACTAAGCCCTACTCTAAGGGCTTCGATGATTGGAATACCACCAGCTACACTCGCTTCAAACTCAAATGGTAACTCACCAGCAATCTCTTGAAGTTCGTATCTGTGATAAGCTAGTAGTGCTTTGTTTGCTGTAACGATTGCTTTATTGTTTTTGAGTGCTTTTTTTACAACATTATAAGCATCATCAACTCCACCCATCAGTTCAACAACGATATTTATTTCAGGGTCATCTAAAATAAAATCAGTATTATCACTCAAAGCGATATTTAAATCTCTTTTTTTAGAGAGGTTTTTTACTACCCCTTTTGTTGCAACTATCTTTTTACCAGCTCTTGCAGTTATAATTTGTTCATTTTCTTCTAAGATTTTTGCAACACTACTTCCAACTGTACCAACTCCAATAATACCAACTTTTATCATCTTATTTCTTCTCCAAATTCTTGAAAAAAGATTTCACATTTTTAGCAGCTTGTTTTATTCTCTTTTCATTTTCTATCAAAGCAATTCTTACATACTCATCGCCATAACTTCCAAATCCAATCCCTGGGCTTACTGCGATTTTTGCCTCAACTAGAAGTTGTTTACTAAATTCAAGTGAACCTAAATGTCTAAACTGTTCTGGAATTCTTGCCCAAATAAACATACTAGCATTTGGAATATCCATCTTCCAACCAGCTTTATCAAATGTATCTATTAAAATATCTCTTCTTTTTTTGTATGTAGCTTTTATATCTTCAACACACTGTTGGTCACCATTTAGTGCTACCGTTGCAGCTATTTGAATTGGTGTAAACATGCCATAATCAAGCCATGATTTGATTTTTTGAAGTGAAGTAATTATTCTTCTATTACCAACTACAAAACCAACTCTCCAACCAGCCATGTTATAGCTTTTTGAGAGTGTAAATGTCTCAACGGCTACATCTTTAGCCCCTTCAACACTCATGATAGATGGTGTTGTGTAACCATCAAATGTCAAATCTGCATAAGCAATATCACTTATCACATAAAATCTCTCTTGTCTAGCTAACTCTACAAGTCTTTCATAAAATTTTGGTGTAACTGTAGCTGTTGATGGATTGTGAGGGAAATTTACAACCATATATTTTGGTTTTGGATTTGCCTCTTTTAGAGCTTTTTTTGTCTTTTCAAAAAAGTCATCTTCATCAACTTCAAATTTTTCATTAAATTTAAGTTCAAATTTATGTGCCGAACCACCAGCCATGACAACGGCATATGAGTGGATTGGATATGTTGGGTCTGGAACGATTACAGTATCGCCAACTGAAACTATCGCTTTCATCAAATTTACATATCCCTCTTTTGAGCCGATAGTAGCAACTGCTTCAAAATCTGGGTCAATATCTGCATTATATCTTCGTTTGTACCATAAACTGATAGCTTCTCTTAATTTAAATATCCCCTTAGATGCTGAATAACCATGATTTTTTGGTTTTTGAGCAGCCTCTACAAGTTTGTCTATAATATGTTTTGGAGTAGCACCATCAGGATTGCCCATACTAAAATCTATAACATCTTCGCCATTTCTTCTAGCTTTAAGTTTTAACTCATTTATCTCCGCAAACACATAGTTTGGAAGTTTTTTCATTCGTTCAAATTCTATTTCAGTAAACATTTTTTCCTCTTTTTAGTAAAGTTTTATTGTCAAGCCTCTTTTTATGTTGTTAAGTGAATAAATATCTGATATTTTTATATATTTCGTACCAAATGGCAATTCAACTACCATTTTTTTAGTTTTCTCTTCTATTTTTTCAATTTTAACTATTTGAAGTGATTTATCATAACATGTAACCATTGGAAACCAACTATCACTTATATTTGGAATTATCTCTAATTTAGTACCAGCTTTTATCTCTATCCAATAATCAGATATAGGCTTACTTAGCGATAATTGCTCTTTTATATTTATAAATTGTGCTTCGGCTAATTTTAAATTTGTACTATCTACACTATATTCCCAATGTGTAGGTGAATACTTATTTATATTATTAACAATACACCCTCTTTTGTCAAACTCATTTAATAATATTTCAGGGTCTATAATAGAATCATTTTCTAGTGAAACTGAACAAGCAAATTGATTGTTTAAATAACTTGCATTTTGTGTTATAAATTGATTATAACCTACACTATTTAATATGCTTGAAATAGTTTTTAAAAAAAAGAGTGCATTTGAGTTTGATTTAAATGTTATAGTGAATTGTTGTGTAGCTACAAATTTTGTACTTAAAAGAGAGTTTTTTTTCAACTCCTCTATAATTGCTTGATAATTTAATCTTTCACTATTTATATAAAATCTACTTTTATCTTTAAAAATCAGATTGATTAAGTTTTGATGTATTTGATAGTTTTTACTGTCACATAACTCTTTTATTTTGTCATGTAATAAATCTGCATATATAACAGATATAAAAACAAAAAAAACAAGTAGTTTTTTTACCACTCATTTCCTTTATTTAACTCTTTAAATCTTTCAACACCTATTATTTCGTACCTGCCATCATGAAGATATAATCTTAATGTATTTTTATCACTAAACTCTTCGATTTTATCGCCAATTTGAATATTTAAAAAACCATGTCCAAATAGTACAAGTAGAGGCTCTTTTAAAGACAAATCAAACGGCTCTTTTGTTGTAATAGTTCCTTTTTGTCCAGTTTTTAGGTTTATCAACCCACACCAACTATTCATTTTAGGCTTTATAGTAATTTTCTCAAACATCATACCATTTGCCAAAGAGCTTTCGCTTTTATTTAGTTCACTTACTGAAGATGAATGTATTGCTTCATAAGTTGTCTCTTCTGATTGATTTTTTTCCAAAAAGCTATCAACAGATTGTGTTTGATTTTCATCAACAGCTATATTACTATTTGATGAATAGTTTTCATTTATAGCTTTAATAACCTCTAAATTATCTTTTGCAGTCAATATCTCTTTTGTTGTAGATGTTTCAAAGCTTATTTTGTTTTTTAAATTAAATTCATAAACTAAATATCCTACAGCAATAATCATGATAGAGATAACTATAAAAAACATATAAACAGAAAAATTTGATTGTTTTTCTATACATGTAGAATAAAATATTTTTGTCTGTCTGCTTTCATTTGCATGATGAAGTTTATAGTCACTTATCCATTGACTTAAATCTACTTGATATTCATGTTCTAAAATTTTAATAAACCCTATTGTTTTCACAATGTTTGGATTATCATAATTTTTATTTAAAATAGCTATTATAATATCTTTTGATAGATGTGTATCTTTAGCTATTTTATCAGCACCTATCTCTTTTAGTTTTTCTAAATTATCCATTTTGTATCCTATCTATTAAAATAGCACAAGCTACAGCAACATTTAAAGAGTTAAAATCTCTCGCCATTTTTATAGTTGTTCTATTTTCTATTTTATTTAATATTTTAGATGGTATTCCATCTCCTTCACTGCCCAAAAATAGCACCATTTTGCCATCTTTTTTAATTTTATTCTCACCATTTGCAACCGCTGCAAAAAGGTTAAAATTTTTATGTTTTAACTCATTTATCAAATCAAGTGTATTTTCATAAATTGCTATTGGCATGTCAAATAAAGCACCACTGCTACTTCTTGTTACACTATCAAGTGGAATAGATTTAATCCCGCTTAAAATAATCCCATCAACTCCCAAAGAGTAGCAACTTCTAACTATTGAGCCTATATTTCCAACATCAGTTACACCAACAAGTACAACCAATAAATTTTTATCTTTAAACTCTTTGAACTCTGCAAATGGAATATCTTCATATTCAAAGATAAAACCTTGATGATTTCCACCTTTTGCTAAGCCTTGTGCTTTTTTTTCATCGACTCGTTCAAAAGTAATTCCAAGTTTTCTAACTTTATCAAACAGTTTTTTATCTATATCTTTTGATAAGTAGAGATGTTTTATGTTAGTTGAATGCTTCTCTAAAGCATATAAAAATAGTTGTTTTCCGTATATTATCATGGGTGAAATTTTATCTTTTAACTCTTAAAAATTAGATTATAAATATTATAAAT
>JACAEZ010000164.1 GCA_013388565.1 Campylobacterales bacterium
AAAGCATCAAGCGATATGATCGTAAGAGCTTATGTAGAAACATTTGGACTTAATTGTGTTATTACAAACTGTTCAAATAACTATGGACCAAAACAACATGATGAAAAACTTATACCAACCATCATAAGAAATGCTCTTAAAGGAAACCCAATCCCAATCTATGGTGATGGGAAAAATATCAGAGATTGGCTTTATGTGTTAGATCATTGTAAAGGAGTAGACTTAGTATATCACAATGGCAAAAAAGGTGAGACATATAACATCGGTGGAAGAAACGAAAGAACAAATCTTCAAATAGTAGATAGAATTTGTACTATTCTTGACGAACAAGTTCCAAAAGAAACTTCATATAAAGAGCTTATAACTTTTGTAGAAGATAGAGCAGGACATGACAAACGATATGCAATAGATGCTACAAAGATAGAAAATGAGCTTGGCTGGAAAGCAGATGAGACATTTGATAGTGGGATTGTGAAAACTACCCAGTGGTATTTAAATAAATATGGAGTAAATAAATAAAATGACAAACATAATCCTATGCGGTGGAAGTGGCACGAGGCTTTGGCCAATAAGTCGAACACTTTTACCAAAACAATTTGTTAAACTATTCAATGATAAATCACTTTTTCAGCTTACTGTACAAAGAAACTCTAAAGTTTGTAGTTCTCAAATAATCGTCTCAAATGCTGAACAATACTTTTTAGCAATTGACCAACTTGAAGAACATTCATCATTCAAAATTCATCATTCAAAATTTTTGTTAGAGCCAATTGGTAGAAATACAGCTCCAGCCATTGCATTAGCTTGTATGGCAGTTGATAGCGAGGAAGTTGTGCTTGTAACTCCATCAGACCATTTGATAAAAGATGAAGTAGAGTATCAAAAAGTTATCCAAAGAGCAAAAGAGTTAGCAAATCAAAACTATTTAGTAACATTTGGAATAAAGCCGACATTTGCAGAGACCGGATTTGGGTATATTGAAGGCGACCATGAAGATGTAGTAAGCTTTAAAGAGAAGCCAAATTTTGAGACAGCTACAAAGTATGTTGAGGCTGGAAATTACTACTGGAATAGTGGAATGTTTTGCTTTAAAGCTGGAGTGTTTTTAGATGAGCTTAAGAAATATTCATTTGAAATTTATGAAGCATCACTAAAAGCATACCAAAATGCAAATAAAGATAATTTGATTAGAATAAAACATGAAGATATGATAGAGATTTTAGAAGATAGTATTGATTATGCGGTTATGGAGAAATCAAATAAAGTAAAAGTGGTTCCAAGTGATATTTCGTGGAGTGATTTGGGGAGTTTTGATGCTTTGTATGAAGAATTACCTAAAGATGAGTTTGGAAATACGAAAAACCAAAACCTTATTTCAATTGATAGCAAAAATAACCTAATTTTAGGTAGTGAGCGAATGATTGCTACTATTGATATTGAGGATTTGATTGTTGTTGATAGTGGTGATGCGATTTTGATTAGCAAAAAAGGGTCATCTCAAAAGGTAAAAAAAGTTGTTGAAAAGCTAAAAGAACAAAAGTCAGAACTTCATAATATTCACTTAACAGCACATAGACCGTGGGGAACATATACAGTACTTGAATATACAGCTGGATATAAGATAAAAAAAATCGTTGTAAAACCAAATAAAAGATTAAGCCTTCAAAAACATTTTCATAGAAATGAGCATTGGATAGTGGTATCAGGGACGGCTACTGTTACAGTTGGAGATGAAACAAGACTTGTTAGACCAAATGAGAGTACTTATATCAAAATGGGAGAGGTTCATAGATTAGCAAATGAGGGGAAAATCCCAGTAGTTTTGATTGAAGCTCAAGTTGGTGAATATACAGGTGAAGATGATATTGTTAGAATTAGTGATGATTTTAAGAGAGACTCAAATTGATACCAATTGAACAATTTAAAATAGTTGTAGAGTTTGCTCCACTTGTTTCAGTTGATTTGATAGCAAAATATCAAAACAAAATTCTTTTAGGTCGTAGAGTAAATTCTCCAGCAAAGGATTTTTATTTTACAACTGGTAGTATAATACGAAAAAATGAGACAATCAAACAGGCTCAAAATAGAGTAGCAAAAGATGAGCTTGGAATTGAATTAAAAATTGAACCACTGTTTTTAGGAGTATTTGAGCATTTTTATAATGATAGCATTTTTGAAAATATTTCAACTCATTATCTGAATATTGGATATTTATTGGAGCTTGATGACAAACTTGATAATATTCCAAAAGAGCAACATAGTGAATATAGATGGTTTGATATTGATGAGCTACTAAAAAGTAGTGAAGTTCATAATTATGTAAAAGATTATTTTAAAAAGGTTTAAAGATGGAAAACAAAAAAGTGGCATTGATTACAGGAATTACAGGACAAGATGGGAGTTATTTAGCAGAATTTTTACTTAAAAAAGGTTATATTGTTCATGGAATAAAACGAAGAAGTTCTTTATTTAATACCGATAGAATTGACCATTTGTATCAAGACCCACATGTTGAAAATAGAGATTTAATCTTGCATTATGGAGATATGACAGATAGTATGAATTTAACAAGAATTATTCAAGAGGTGCAACCAGATGAAATATATAATCTAGCTGCTATGAGTCATGTTCATGTCTCTTTTGAGACTCCAGAGTATGTAGCAAATGCAGATGGAACAGGAACTCTTAGAATTTTAGAAGCTGTTAGACTTTTGGGCTTGTCATCTAAAACTAAAATTTATCAAGCATCAACTAGTGAGCTTTATGGAAAAGTTCAAGAGATACCTCAAAACGAAAAGACTCCATTTTATCCTAGAAGTCCTTATGCAGTAGCTAAAATGTATGCTTATTGGATTACAGTAAATTATAGAGAGGCATATAATATGTTTGCTTGTAATGGAATACTGTTTAATCATGAGTCGCCTGTTAGAGGTGAGACATTTGTAACAAGAAAAATCACTAGAGCTACATCAAAAATCGCTTTAAATCTTCAAGAAAAATTATATTTAGGTAACCTTGATGCAAAAAGAGATTGGGGTCATGCAAAAGATTATGTAAAAATGATGTGGATGATTTTACAAGCAAATGAGCCTGAAGATTGGGTAATTGCGACAGGTCAAACTACAACTGTTAGAGATTTTGTAAAGATGAGTTTTGAGTATTGTGGGATAAATATGAGATTTGAAAATAGTGGTGTAGATGAAGTTGGAGTGATTGACTCAATAGATGAGACAAAAGCAAAAGAGTTAAATCTAAATCTATCACACTTAAAACTTAATCAAATAGTTGTTTGTGTTGACCCAAGGTATTTTAGACCAACAGAGGTTGATTTGCTTTTAGGTGACCCTACTAAAGCGGAGCAAAAATTAGGCTGGAGAAGAGAGTTTGATTTGAAAGATTTGGTAAATGATATGATTAAAAATGATTTGAAACTTATGACAAAAGATGTCTATCTCAAAGATGGCGGATATAAGATTATGAGTTATTTTGAGTAAATTTAATGACTAAAACAAACATCATAAATCAAGTAAAAGAGATTATTTTAAAACATGCTAAACCAAATCGCATATATCTTTATGGTTCTCAAATAAGTGGTGAAGCAAACCAAAGTAGTGATATTGATATAGCTTATGAAGATGAGAATTTTAAAAATCACTATTTGATAGAAGATGAAGTAAATAAAATAGAGACACTTATAAAAATTGATGTCAAAAATATTGCAAAAGCAGAAGATAGATTTAAAAATCGAGTAAAATCAACCGCAAAAGTAATTTATAGTGCCACAAAAAAGCTTAGAGCAGAAGATGGATTGTATAACTTTTCAAATGCTCTGACAAAATATGAGAGTGCTGTAAATAGATATGAAGAGTTTAAAAATGAGGGCTTTGGCGATGTTTATCTTGATTTGATTGTTAAGCGATTTGAATTTACTTATGAGATGAGCTGGAAAGCACTTAAGAGATATTTAGAGTTTTTAGGATTTGAGATAAAAAGCCCAAGAGGTGCATTTAAAGAGGCTTTTGCTCAAGGTATGATAGAATATGAAAAGATTTGGCTTGACATGATAGAGCAGAGAAATCTATCATCGCACATTTATGATGAGTTTGAAATTAGTGAAATACTGGATAAAAAGGAGTTGTATTTAAAAGCATTTAAGGATTTAAAAAGAAAATTAGAAAAAGAGTTACATCATGAATAAAAAGGATCAAAGATGCATACTATAAAACTAAATGTACAAGATAGTATTTATGGACATATTATGTTTCTGCTGAAAAATTTGAATACTAAAGAGTTAGAAATAGTAGAAGATAAAGCTATTGCCACCCAAAAGATTAGAAAAAGAAGATTGAATGCTATATGTCTAAATACTGCAGGATTTAAATTTGATAGAGAAGAAGCGAATGCAAGATAAAATATTTATAGATACAAATATCATTGTTTATGCCTACTCTATCGATGAAAAGAAAAAACAAGCTATTACACAGGAGATATTAGAAAATAATTCAGACTTATATATTTCAAAACAAGTGATAAATGAAGTAGTTAATATTTTGTATAAAAAGATGCAGTTAACTTCAGAAGAGATTGAGAAAGTTATATTGGAGCTAGATAACGAGTTTGAAATTTTTGACTTTGATATAACTACTCAGATAAAAGCTATTAGACTTAAAAATAACTATAATCTCCAGTTTTATGATGCTTTGATTATTGCAACTGCACTAGAAAATGGCTGTACTGTTTTGTATAGTGAAGATATGCAACATAATTTAGTGATAGAAGGCAAACTTACCATCATTAATCCATTTAAGGCTTTATATGAATAAAACTAGCAAAATATACATAGCAGGTCATAGAGGACTTGTCGGAAGTGCAATTGTTAAAAATTTGCAAAGCAAAGGTTATACAAATTTAGTATATAAGACTCATAAAGAGTTAGATTTGACAAATCAACAAGCAGTAGCAGAGTTTTTTGAGAGCGAAAAGCCAGAGTATGTAATATTAGCTGCTGCAAAAGTTGGTGGTATTGTTGCAAACAACACTTATAGAGCAGATTTTATCTATGAAAATTTGGCTATTCAAAACAATGTCATCCATCAAAGCTATGTGTATGGTGTAAAAAAACTACTGTTTTTAGGCTCTACTTGTATCTATCCCAAAAATGCACCACAACCTATGCCAGAAGATTGCCTTTTAACTTCACCACTTGAATATACAAACGAGCCATATGCAATTGCAAAAATAGCAGGGATTAAAATGTGTGAGAGTTATAATATCCAGTATGGCACAAACTTCATATCTGTTATGCCTACAAATCTTTATGGGATTAACGATAATTTTGACCTTGAAAAGTCTCATGTATTACCTGCACTTATTAGAAAAATACATTTAGCAAAACTTCTAAATGAAAAAAATTATGATGAAGTTATAAAAGATTTAAATGTAAAAAATATAGAAGAAGCAAAAGAGTATTTAGCAAAATTTGGAGTAGATGAAGCTAAAGTTGAGATTTGGGGAAGTGGCAAACCTAGAAGAGAGTTTTTATATAGCGAAGATATGGCAGATGCTTGTGTGTTTTTGCTTGAAAATAGAGATTTTAAAGATACATTTAACACAGAAGATAAAGAGATACGAAATACACATATAAATATAGGCACAGGTGTAGATATAAGTATCAAAGAGTTAGCAGAGCTTATTAAAAATATTATAGGTTTCAAAGGTGAATTATATTTTAACACCGAAAAACCAGATGGCACAATGGTAAAACTAACAGATGTTTCAAAACTTCACTCATTAGGATGGAAACATAAAATTGAGCTTGAAGATGGGATTAAAAAAGTTTATGTGTGGTATGTGGATACTATCAAGTGATACATACTAAATACCTATTAATCATTTCAAATGGCGAATACAAAACATTGAAGCAATCCATTCCTTTTCGTATCTATAACATCGGAAACAACTCTCCAGTGCAACTACTAGATTTTATCAAGACTCTTGAAAATGCGATAGGAAAAGAAGCTACAAAAAACTTTATGGATATGCAAGATGGTGATGTGGTATCTACTTATGCAGATGTGAGTGACCTGATCCATGATTTTGGTTATACGCCAGATACAAAACTAAGTGATGGAATTGGTGAGTTTGTGAAGTGGTATAGAGAGTTTTATGGAAACTAAAGTGACTAAAATTATAAACAATCCCTTTGAATATTTTTTCAGAATGATGTATTTATGTTATAGATTATTTCATGCACCTATTTATAAGATTTTATTAAAAAACTTTGGAGAAAAAAGTTTTATACATCCATTGGCATCGATACGAAATCATAAATATGTTTCAATTGGAAATAATGTAATTATCAATAGAAATGTAAATATTTGGGTATCAAAACTTATACTAGGCAACAATATTCAAATTAATCCAAATACTTGCATATACGGAAATATAATAATTCGAAATGATGTAATGATAGCCCCAAGCTTTTATGATAGCAGGGGGAAATCATGGAATTAAAAATAATGGAGAGCCTATGATAATACAAAAATATACAACCAAAGGAGCTATAG
>JACAEZ010000035.1 GCA_013388565.1 Campylobacterales bacterium
GGTTACAGATGAATTATATGTAGTTCATAAGTTGTCTCATTTTGTGAATACAAAATTTTACTATGAAGAGTTAGAGAATTTAACTTCACAAGAGATATTAAAAATAATAGAAAATAGCAAAAAATTAAGAGGATAAAAAATGTATAAATGTGAAATAGATGTAAATAATCAAAAACAAATTTTTGTATTTAATAAGGTAGCAAAACAGGCTAATGGGTCATGTTTATTGCAAGTTGGAAATAGTGTTTTATTGGCAGCTGTGACTATTGATAATGACAATGAAGTTAAAGAGGATTTTTTACCTTTAACTGTTCAATATATTGAAAAAAGTTATGCAGCTGGAAAAATACCTAGTGGATTTGTAAAAAGAGAGTCAAAACCTAGCGATTTTGAGACACTAACTTCAAGAATAGTGGACAGAAGTTTAAGACCGCTTTTTCCAAATGGATATAAATTTCCAACGCAAATAACTATCATGGTACTTAGTGTAGATGAAGAGGCTGATTTACAACAACTTGCACTAAATGTTGCATCTGCTGCACTTTATGTATCTGATATACCTATAAATCACCCTGTAAATGGTGTTAGAATTGCAAAAATAGATAATGAAATTGTTGTAAATCCTTCTTTTAATAAACTTAGTGAAAGTTCGCTTGATATGTTTGTATCAGGTGTTGACAAAGAGCTACTGATGATAGAGATGAGAGCATTATCTGGCGAATCTTCTCAAATTATACCATCTGGTGTAGATATAATTGCCGAACCTATGTTTGTAAGTGATATAGAGACAATTCATCAAACAAATGAACTTTGCGAAGATGAGATGATTGAACTCTTGACACTAGCTAGTGAAAAGATAGATGAGTGTTCTCAAATGTTTAGAAAATATTTTGAACCTTGTATGAAACAACCTTTAGATTTAGTTTATAGTATCTCTCTTGTAAATGATGTAATTTATGATTATGTGAAAAAAAATTGGAGAGAACAACTTTTAAAAGCTATCAATGAGATGACAAAAAGTGAAAGAAATGGTGGCATTATAAAAATAGCAAAAGCTATTTGTGAAGAGCTTGTAGAATTCGAATATGAGATGGTTTTAAAAGCTGTTGAAAATCTCAAAAAAGAGCTTGTAAGAGGTATGATAGTTAATGATAGAATAAGAGCTGATGGAAGAGGTTTGACAACTGTTAGACCAATATCTATCGAGACAAACATTTTGCCAAAGACTCATGGCTCATGCCTTTTTACAAGAGGTGAAACACAAGCATTAGTTGTTTGTACATTGGGTGGTGGAAGTGATTCGCAAATGTTTGAACTACTAACAGATAAAAAAGCCCAAAATGAGAGATTTATGGTGCATTATAATTTTCCAGGATTTAGTGTAGGTGAGAGTGAAAAAGTAGGACCTCCAGGAAGAAGAGAACTAGGTCATGGCAATTTAGCAAAAAGAGCGATAGAGCCTACTATTTATAAAGATTTTGATGGAACGATAAGATTGGTTTCTGAAATACTAGAATCAAACGGTTCATCATCAATGGCTACTGTTTGCGGAGGTTCATTAGCCCTAAGAGCTACAGGCATTGAGACATCAAAACTTGTAGCAGGTGTTGCTATGGGGCTTATCGTTGAAGGTGATAAATATGCGATTTTAACAGATATCATGGGACTTGAAGACCATGATGGTGATATGGATTTTAAAGTAGCAGGAACAAGTGACGGCATTACTGCTATGCAGATGGATATAAAACTTGGTGGTGTTAGCTTAGAGATTTTAAAAGAGGCACTTTATCAAGCAAAAGATGGTAGAAATCATATTCTAAACATCATGGAAACTGCAGCAAAAGAGATTGTTGTGAATTCTGCTGTAGTACCTAGTACTAGCATATTTTCAATCGACCCATCAAAAATAGTTCATATCATCGGTCAAGCAGGAAAAACGATAAAAGAGATAATAGAAAAATTTGAAGTTTCAATCGACCTTGATAGAGATAAAGGTAAAGTGAAAGTAAGCGGTAAAAAAAGTGATGGTGTAAAGGGTGCTAGTGAGCATATCAAAAATATTGTCTCAAGTGTAGAGCCAGAGACAAATCCTATGACACTTTATAAAGAGGGTGAAGTTTATAAAGGTGTTGTAAAAAAAGTTGTTGATTTTGGTGTATTTGTGGAGCTTCCAAAAGGGTATGAAGGGCTTATGCACATCTCAAAAGCATCTGATAAAAGAGTCGAAAAAATGGGTGATATTTTTAAAGAGGGTGATGAGGTAAATGTAAGAATTTTATCTGTAAATAGAAAAAAAGTTGAATTAGGAAATGCAAATTACTATTAAAATATACTTAATTACCTAACTATAAAAAGTTAGGTAAACTCAAATTACTAGTTACTTATATTCTTCATGTAAATTCAAGAAGAAATCGATAGGGTAGGTGGTAGTAAATAACTTAAGTTAAGAACTAATTGTATCTTTTTAGGAAATCAATCCTCTTGAATTTTTGTTTTATTTTTTCAGACCATTATATTTTTGGGGTGGTATAGCAACATCTACCAAATTTTTTAAAAACTTAAAAGTTTTATAAATTGATTTTATCTCTACATATTCTGATAGTGAATGTGGATAAAATATATTTGGTCCAATAGATATAATTTCCATATTTTTGAATTTATTGCTCAAAATTCCACACTCTAAACCAGCATGAATAACTTTTAATTTTGGATTTTTAAAAAGTAATTTTGATTGATTTAGTGCAATAGTTGATAAATGGCTCTCTTTAAACTCCCATGGTAGTGAGCTATGAATTTCAAATAATTCAAAGTTTAACACTTCTAGTAGAGATTTTGTTTCAAATATCATATTTTCAAGCTCTTTTTTTTCTAAAGACCTAGCATATAAAGCTATATTTATATAATCATTATCTATGTTGATTTTAGATAAATTTATGCTACTTTTTACACAATCTAATGTTCTATTATAGCTTTTAACACCATTTGAAAATGAGTTTATAAAATCAATTAAGCTATTATTTAATTTAAAATCTATTGCTTCTATTTGTTTAATTGTAAAATGTTCATGAATATTATCTATTTTTTGATTTGTAGAAACTACCATTTTTACAGATACGGGAATTGAGTTTATTCTCTCTCCACCATTGAACTCTATTATGTTAAGTTGATTGTTTTTTATAAATTTTGCACTCTCTTTGATAGCATTCAAAATTCCTTTATCAATATCAATTCCAGAGTGTCCACCTTTAAAACCTATAGTTTCTATTTCATAAAAATATTTATCATCATTTTTTATTTTTTGAATTTTTTGTTTTGCATAAATTTCAGCACCCCCAGCACAACCTACAAAAATATCTCCCTCTTCTTCGCTATCAAGATTTATCAAATATGTTGAATTTAATGAAAAATTTATATGATTTGCTCCGATTAATCCAATCTCTTCATCACTTGTAAATAAAAATTCAAAATCTCTATTTTGTGTCATGAAATATAACATATATGCTACACCTATACCATTATCAGCACCAAGAGTACTCTCTTTTGCATACAGTTTATCACCATCATTCAGCACTTCAACAAGATTTTCATTTACACAAACCATATCATAATGTGATTGTAAACAAATTTTTGAATTTTCACTTTTTTTACATAATACATTTGAATACTCATCTATCAAACAGTTATATCCATGAAGTTTTGCAAAATGTTGAATATAATTTAAAAACTCCTCTTTATGTAAACTACATCTATTTAGTTTAGAAATTTGATAAAATAGCTCTATAATTTTTTCCACTATACTATTTCCTTTAAAGGTTTATTCATGAAGATTTTTATCTATCTTGTAATTTTAGCATTTTTATTAAGTGGCTGTTATAGTAAATGTGGTTTTTCAAATAGATATTATGATGATGAGGTTACATATTATGATTCTCAAGGTAATTTTCATAGAGAGTGTCCAGAAGATTCTGTAAAAATTCCATCACCAATTCATATCTACTCAAATAATCCAAAACATACCATAGAACCCAATAGATACGGTGGTTATTGAAATTTCAAAAAGCATATTTTAAATGATTTGTATGTATAATGATTTATTAAACATCTTAAAAAAAGGATTTGAATGAAGTTTTTATTTGCCTTATTTATGGCTATTGTATCTATATATGCTTCTAGTTTTAAAAGTGAGAAAGTGTTAGAAATGAAAGAGTCTGAAATTGAAATTTCTAATAAAAATGGTATAAAAGTTGGACAAAGTGGTTTTTTATTTAGAGATTTTGATACAAAAAATGGTTCTATTTTAGCTGTTGCTACAGTCATAAAAACAGATAATCAAAAAGCTATTGTAAAAGTTGAAAATAGCGATTATCTAAAACAATCTTCACTTCCTACATTAAAATCAAACATTTCAAAAGGTGATACATTTTTCTTTGATGTCTATTCAAATAGAGCTTTATTGATTACTCCAAATCAAGATAGTTATATAACTATTAGTAAAAATTTAAAAGAGTATTCATTAATTCATCCAGATATTTTCTCTTCTTATCTTATGGCAAATAATAAACTTTCACCAACAATAAGTAGCTTTAAAGAGTTTTGTATGGATAACAGTGTTGGAACACTTTTTATTGCAAATGAAAATGTGTTGCATAAACTTGATTGTTTAAGCTTTTATGAAATGAATAAATATAGTGTAAATTTCAAACAAGATGAGTTTATATCTCCGTTTTATTCAAGAGTAGGGGAGTTGGAGGTTAATTGGTTTGTATTTGGTGAAAAAAGAGTTGATAATTACAGTGAATTTTATAAAAATTTAATTAGGTAGTCTATTATGATAACAAGACAAAATATTGAAGATTTAAAAAATATTGTTGGTGAAGATAATATTTATACTGACAAAGCCCATTTGATAGCATACTGTTATGATGCAACGAGAACAAGGTTTCAGCCTGAAGCTGTTGTTTTTCCAAAAGATGAAGATGATGTTAGTAAGATTTTAAAATATTGCAATAATGAACGAATTGTTGTTGTGCCTAGAGGTGCTGGAAGTGGTTTTACTGGTGGTGCATTGCCTAGCGAAGGTGGAATTGTCATGTCGCTTGAAAGGCACATGAATAAGATTTTAGAGATTGATGAAAAAAATATGGTGGCACGAGTTCAACCAGGTGTTATAAACATGACACTTCAAAATGAGGTCGAAAAAAGAGGGCTTTTTTATCCGCCAGACCCTGCTAGTCAAGAGTACTCAACAATCGGTGGAAATGTATCAGAAAATGCTGGTGGCATGAGAGCTGCAAAATATGGCATTACAAAAGATTATGTGATGGCTATTCGAGCAGTTTTGCCAAATGGTGATATTATTCGAGCTGGTAAAAAGACGATAAAAGATGTCGCTGGATACAATATCGCTGGAATATTGATAGCTAGTGAAGGGACTTTAGCCTTTATCACAGAGATAACTTTAAAACTCATCTCAAAACCAAAACTTACAAAAACGGCAATGGGTGTATTTAATAGTGTAGAAGATGCCATGAATGCTGTTTATAAAACATTTGCAAGAGGTATAACACATGTTGCTATGGAGTTTTTGGATAATTTGACTATAAAAGCGGTTGAACAAAAATACTCTAAAGGGTTGCCAACACGTGCAGGAGCTATATTAATCAA
>JACAEZ010000200.1 GCA_013388565.1 Campylobacterales bacterium
AATCTACTCTGTACTTGATAAACAAGGTTGTGCCAAACATATAACATTTGAGATATTGGAGTCTGAAGGTATAGAAAATTTTGATGAAGTTCATAAATTTATTGAAAGAGTAAAATTTTATGGTGCAAAAATAGCTATTGATGATTTTGGAACAGGATATTCAAATTTTGCATATTTAGCAAAATTAAATGTTGACTATTTAAAAATAGATGCTTCATTGATTAAAAATTTGCCGATTGATAAAAACTCTCAAATGGTTGTAAAAACTATAGCTGAATTTGCAAAAAATATGGATATTAAAACTGTTGCAGAGTTTGTATCATCAAAAGATATATATGAAATTGTCAAAGATTATGGTGTTGATTATGTACAAGGGTATTACATAGGCGAACCTAAACCACTTTAATAATACTAAAAAAAAGGTTTTACATGAAAAATCAAAAATCAATTAGATACGGTAATTTTTTAAAAGAGTTTTCTGTAAACCACAAAAAACTAAGTTACAATAATCTAACTCCAAAAGATGGACAAAAACCTCCATCAAAAATAAAACTTAGAACAATTGATATTTATAGATTGGTTCAGCCATATATAAGTGTAAAATTTTTTAGAACAATTAAAAGCATTGATGCCTTTAGTGCTATATTTAATAATTTTTCAAATATTAATTTTAGGGTAGTTTATAGAAAACTCTTTTTCTATTACTTTTGGTTTAATTGCAATTATTATTGGTTTAATGTTATTCATGGAAGGTATAAAACAAGGGCTTATGCCATTTGGTGAAGAGATAGGAAATTTGCTTCCAAAAAAAGCTACACTTTCTATAGTATTAATAGTTGTATTTTTATTAGGCATCGGTGTAACATTCGCAGAACCAGCAGTTGGAGCATTAAAAGCAGCTGGAGCTTTGGTAAAAGTCGAAAAAGCACCATATTTATATGCTTTATTAAATGAATATTCGATGCAACTAGTATTAGTTATTGGTTTAGGCGTTGGTGTTGCTTCAGTGCTTGGAACATTAAGATTTATATATGGATTTAGCTTAAAACCTTACATATATTATAGTATCATACCAACTTTATTGTTCACACTATATTTTTATTTCAATGAATATTTAAATACAACACTTGGCTTGGCATGGGATAGTGGAGCTATTACAACAGATCCTGTTACAGTTCCACTTGTTTTAGCACTTGGAATAGGAATAGCATCTGCTGCTGGAAAAGGGGACTCTTCGTTGTCTGGATTTGGAATTGTAACATTAGCTTCTATTTTTCCAGTATTGGCTGTCATGATACTTACTTTTTATATATCAATAGTTCAAACACCACAAGGGATTATTCAACACTCAATAAATATTCAAAACACTCCAATAGAACTATCATGTTATCAAATTAGCCCATATAATGAGATTATCCTTGGTATTAGGGCGATAGTTCCATTGATTATATTTCTATTTTTTGTCATGCAGTTTTTGATAAAAGAGAGATTAAGACATATTGAAACTACTATTTATGGGATAATTTTAGCTGTTATTGGTATGTGTATGTTTAATGTTGGTTTAACTTATGGACTTTCAGAACTTGGAAATCAATCAGGTTCATTAATACCAATAGCATTTAATGATTTAGAACAAGATGGACAAATTTTAAAAGCACTATATCCATACTCGATAGGGCTTTTTATAGCAATTCTTTTTGCTTTTGTTTTAGGTTTTGGAGCAACATTAGCAGAACCAGCACTAAATGCTTTACTTTAGGTATCACTGTTCAAAATCTTACAAACGGTGTTTTCAAAAAATCTATTTTAATATATGCTGTTTCATTTGGAGTTGGAGTTGGAATAGCAATTGGAGTTGTAAAAATTATTTTTAACATACCACTTACACATTTACTTATTCCACTTTATATACTCTCATTGATACTCACATTTTTTTCTACAGAAGAGTATGTAAATATAGCTTGGGATAGTGCAGGTGTGACAACAGGACCAGTTACAGTTCCACTTGTTTTAGCTGTTGGACTTGGTTTTGGAAATGCACTAAATTCAATTGATGGTTTTGGAATATTGTCTATGGCTTCAATATGTCCTATATTATCTGTTTTGATTACTGGACTTTGGGTTAAATTTAAAATGAAAAAAATAGAAAAAATTGAATTGCAAGAGTACTAAAAGGAGTAAAAATTGAAACCTAGAGAGATAATGATTTTAACAGATGTTGAATTGATAACTTGTATTGTACAAAAAGGGAATGCGGATAAAATTGTAAAGGCTGCCTATGAAGCAGGAGCTCAAGGTGCTACAATATATTATGCAAATGGAAGTGGTGTAAAAGAGAAATTAGGTATTATTGGTGTAGCTGTAGATTCTGAAAAAGAGATTATAAATATTGTAGTTTCTGAAGAACAATCAAATAGAGTATTTGATGCTATGTATTTAGAAGGAAAATTAGATACTCCAGGAATGGGATTTATATATGTGACTAAACTTGAAAAAGCTGGGACTTATATACCTCATGAGATACTTGAAAAATATTCTATAGAGGTTGAACATGGATAAAAAATTACTAACTGCCATTTTAAAAGTGCATAAAGCTTTAGATTTGATGATTTTTTTGAAAGAAAATGGTATTGTAACAGCTAATAAAAGCAATGCTAGAGGTAGTAGTTTAATGAATTTAGATGGTGAAGAGATTGAGGTTTTGACTATTTTATTAGATGAAAATATTGTTGATGATATATTTGAGTATATATTTTTTGAATGCGAACTTTATAAACCTCATCATGGAATAATATATGTCCAAAGTATTAAAAAATCTTCTATATACACTCTGCCAAATATTTAGTTTTAATCGCCTAAAATAGGCTAAATTTATTTTATTCAAAGTGAATTAAACATAAAATTTAATTAATAGTTTTACGCACTATTACAGTTAAAATTATTTCTAAAAAGGCTTGTTATGGAGATAAATCTAGTAGCTGAAGGTGTTAAATTTATGTTTTTGGGAATGGGGATAGTTTTTGCATTCCTATATGTTATGGTTTTAGTATTAAATTTACAACATAAGGTTATTGAAAAATATTTTTCAGATAAAGGAGAGATAATGCAAGAGTCAAAAGTTCAAGATAATATAGTAAAAAGTGAAACTACTCAAAATAGTTTTGCAAATACACAATTTATAAGCGAACAACAAAAAAAAGTTGCTGCAATAACTGCTGCAATTATTCATCACAAAAAAAATTCTTAAAAAGGTAGATAATGGCAAAAAAGTATATTGATATAATGGATACTACTTTTAGAGATGGTTTTCAATCTGTATTTGGTGGTAGGGTTTTGATGGATGATTTTTTTCCAGCTGTAGAGGCTGCAATTGATGCTGGTATTAGGCATTTTGAGTTTGGCGGTGGAGCTAGATTTCAATCGTTATTCTTTTATTTAAATGAGAATGCCTTTGATATGATGGATAGATTTAGAAAAGTTGTTGGACCTGATATAAATCTTCAAACATTGGCTAGAGGTATAAATACAGTTATGCTTGATACTGGAAGTAGAGATTTGATAGATTTACATGCAAAAATGTTTAAAAAACATGGAACTACTACAATTAGAAATTTTGATGCTTTAAATGATGTAAATAATCTTGCATATAGTGCAGAGTGCATTAAAAAATATGGCTTAAATCATGAAGTTGTTGTAACACTTATGGATTTGCCTCCAGGGTGTGTGGGTGCTCATGATGTGGCTTTTTATGAAAAAACATTAAGAAATATTTTAGATAGCGGATTGCCATTTGATAGTGTATGTTTTAAAGATGCAAGTGGTACAAGTAGCCCTCAAAAAGTGTATGAAACTATAAAAATGGCTAAAAGATTGTTGCCTGAAAATACTCATGTTAGACTTCATACTCATGAAACAGCTGGTGTTAGTGTTGCTTGTTATTTAGCAGCACTTGAAGCTGGAGCTGATGGGATAGATTTAGCAGCAAGTCCTGTTAGTGGAGGAACGAGCCAACCTGATATTTTAACAATGCTACATGCTACAAAAGGAAAAGATTTTGATTTGGGCGGACTTGATTTTGAAAAAATACTTAAATATGAAGATGTTTTAAATGATTGCTTGAAAGATTATTTTATGCCACCAGAGGCTACTCAAGTTTCACCTTTAATCCCATTTTCACCAATGCCAGGTGGTGCGTTGACTGCAAATACTCAAATAATGAGAGATAACAATACATTGCATAAATTTCCAGAGGTTATAAAAGCTATGAGAGAGGTTGTAGAAAAGGGTGGGTATGGTACATCTGTTACACCAGTTTCACAATTTTATTGGCAACAAGCATTTAATAATGTTATGTTTGGAGCTTGGAAAAAGATAGCCCCTGGTTATGGCAGAATGGTTTTAGGCTATTTTGGTAAAACTCCATCGACTCCAGATAGTGAGATTGTAGAGATTGCATCAAAACAGTTAAATTTAGAACCAACAACAGAAAATCCACTTGATATAGCAGATAGAGATGAAACAAAATCTATGAAATATTGGACAGATATTTTATCAAAAGAGGGTATTCCTACAACAGAAGAAAATATTTTTATAGCAGCATCATGCGATAAAAAAGGGATTGCATTTTTAAAAGGTGAAGCTGAAGTAAATGTTAGAAAAAAATCAGATGAAGTTAAAGAGACAAAGGGGAATAAAAGTATGGCAAATGGAGTTTATACAGTAGTTGTAAATGGTGAGAAGTTTAATGTAGTGGTTGCAGAGGGTGGTGATGTTAATGTCGAGATAAAAAGTATAACAGCAGTTGAGAATACTACAACAGAAACACAAACAGACGATTTAGAGATAAAAGCTGAAGTTCCTGGAACTATTTGGAAAATCATCGCAAATGTTGGAGACTTTGTAAATGAAGGTGACAAAATCTTAATAATAGAAGCTATGAAAATGGAACTTGATATAGTCGCTCCAAAAAGTGGAGTTGTTAAATCTATAAATTGTAAAGTAAATGATAAAGTAAATGAAGGTCAATTATTAGCTACAATACATAAAGAGTGATATGATGAAAAAGATATTAGCCATTTTTTTCATTTTGTTTATTGCATTTTACTCAAATGCAATAGCAGATAATAGTGTAGTTGTTGCAACAACACAAGAAGAAAGTGAATATCACTCAAAAAGCTTTATAGAATTATTGAAAAGTTTTTATGAAACAACAGGTATAAATGCTTTTTTAAATCCTCAAGATGGAATGAAAAATTCTCATGGTGATGAGATAAGCACATTTAATCAATCATTTGGAAGACTTATTATGATTGGTTTTGCTTGTTTGTTATTTTATTTAGCAATTGTAAAAGGGTTTGAGCCACTACTTTTACTACCTATTGGTTTTGGTGGGCTTTTAGCAAACATTCCAATAGTTGATATGGCTGGACCAAATGGGCTTTTAGGAATACTTTATAGCATGGGCATTGAAACGGGATTATTTCCACTATTGATATTCATGGGTATTGGTGCTATGACAGATTTTGGTCCACTACTAGCAAATCCAAAAACAGCAATGCTAGGCGGTGCGGCTCAATTTGGTATATTTGGGACTATTGTTGGTGCATTAGCTTTAACACAATATACTGGTATGTTTGATTTTTCATTAAAAGATGCTTGTGCTATTGGTATTATTGGGGGTGCTGATGGTCCTACTTCTATTTTTATTGCTTCACGACTTGCACCAGATTTGCTTGGAGCTATTGCAGTTGCGGCATATTCATATATGGCACTTGTTCCTATTATTCAACCACCTATCATGAAAGCTCTTACGACTAAAGAGGAGAGACTTATTAAAATGGCTCGACTTAGAGAGGTATCTAAAAAAGAGAAAATCATATTTCCATTAACTCTTTTAATAATATGTATCTTCTTTTTACCAGATGCAACACCTCTTATTGGGGCTTTTTGTTTTGGGAACTTTTTAAAAGAGAGTGGGGTAGTAGAAAGACTTTCAGATACTATGCAAAATGCTTTAATAAACATAGTAACTATCTTTTTGGGTCTTTCAGTTGGTTCAAAACTTGCAGCTGAAAAATTTTTAGTTCCTGAAACATTGGGTATCTTAGGATTGGGTCTTATTGCTTTTTCTTTTGGAACGGCAGCTGGTATTATCATGGCTAAGATTATGAATAAATTTAGCAAAGAAAAAATAAATCCATTAATCGGTGCTGCTGGGGTATCAGCTGTTCCTATGTCAGCAAGGGTAGTAAATAAAGTTGGTATGGAAGAGAACCCTAAAAACATTCTTTTAATGCATGCTATGGGTCCTAATGTATCTGGAGTTATAGGTTCTGCGATAGCTGCTGGTGTATTGATAGCGATATTTAAATAAAAAAAAAGGATTAAATATGTTGCCCAATAGGTTTGAAGATTTAGGATTAAGCAATGTTAAGTCCGTAAAATATAACCTTAGTTTTGATAGTTTAAGAGATGAAGAGATAAAAAATAGTGAAGGTATATTGTCTTCTAGTGGTGCTATGATGGTTGATACTGGTATATTTACTGGTAGAAGTCCAAAAGATAAATATTTTGTTGACCAAGAACCATCAAATAAGTATATATCATGGGGTAATGTAAATAAAAAAATTGATAAAGCTACTTACGAAAAACTGTTTGACAAAGTTAAAAATCAATTAAGCAATAAAGATATTTATGTAACAGATGTATTTTGTGGTGCATCAAAAGCTAGTCAAAAAAAGATAAGAGTTGTTAGCGAAGTTGCATGGCAGGCACATTTTGTAACAAATATGTTTATAAGACCTTCTAAAGAGGAACTTGAAGATTTTGTTCCTGATTTTGTTGTTTATAATGGATGTAAATGTGTAAATGATGATTGGAAAGAGCAAAATCTTCACTCTGATGTGTTTGTTGTGTTTAATGTTGAAGAAAATGTTTTAATTATCGGTGGTACATGGTATGGTGGTGAGATGAAAAAAGGTGTTTTTTCAATGATGAACTACTGGCTACCACTTGAAAATAAACTATCTATGCACTGTTCTGCTAACAAAGGAAAAGATGGAGATACATGCCTATTTTTCGGACTTAGTGGTACTGGAAAGACTACACTTTCAGCAGACCCAAAAAGAGCTTTGATAGGTGATGATGAGCATGGTTGGGACGATGAGGGAGTTTTCAATTTTGAAGGTGGTTGCTATGCTAAAGTTATAAATTTAGACCCATCAAATGAGCCAGAGATTTATGAAGCTATCAGAAAAGATGCACTTTTAGAAAATGTTGTAGCAGATGAAAATGGTGAAGTTGATTATAAAGATGGCTCAAAAACAGAAAATACAAGGGTTTCATATCCTATTTATCATATTCCAAATTATGAAAAAACATTGAGTGGAACTCACCCTAAAAATATAATTTTCTTAACTGCTGATGCTTTTGGTGTATTGCCTCCAGTTTCAAAACTTACAACAGAACAAGCAATGTACTACTTTTTAAGCGGATATACAGCAAAAGTGGCTGGAACTGAAAGAGGGATTACA
>JACAEZ010000116.1 GCA_013388565.1 Campylobacterales bacterium
AAACAAGCTGAACATGAAGGGTTGCTTGATATATTTATCGATGCAGGTGCTGTTGTGAGCAATCCAACTTGTGGAGCATGTTTAGGCGGATATATGGGCATTTTAGGTGATAATGAAGTTTGTATCGCTACTACAAATAGAAATTTTGTCGGCAGAATGGGTGCTAGAACTTCAAAGGTATTTTTAGCTTCATCAGCCGTTGCAGCAGTTAGTGCGATAAGTGGCAAAATTTCAGACCCAAGAGATATTTAATCTTCATGATTGATTTTCATTGTGTTATTGTAGCTGGTGGTAAAAGCTCACGAATGGGTGAAGATAAATCTTTACTTCCATTTGGTGAGTTTAACTCACTAGCAGAGTTTCAGCACAATAGACTTTCAAAAATTTTTCAAAAAGTCTCTATCTCTTCAAAAAATAATAAATTTGATTTTGAGTGTGAAGTGATAGAAGATTTGAAAGATTTTGATGAATTTTCACCAATGGTTGCGATATATTCGATATTTGAGAGTCTCAAAAGTGATGCTTTTTTAATCAGTGTTGATACTCCATTTGTTGATGAGGATATAATTTATAAACTTTTTGAAAACTTTAAAAGTGATGTGAGTGTCGCTAAAACAGATAGACTTCACCCACTTTGCGGATTTTATAAAAAGAGTATTCATGATAAGATAAAAGAGTGTCTGAAAAATGATATTCATAAACTAAACTTTTTATTAAAACAACTCAAATGCGATGTTTTAGATTTTAGTGAAGATGAGAGATTTTTGAATTTGAACTATAAAGATGAGTATGAAAAAGCAAAAAAAATATTAATGGAAAAAAGATGAGTATGTTTGAAAATGTATCTGTAATAAAAGAGGCAAATATCTATTTTGATGGTAAAGTTGTAAGTAGAACGGTTGTTTTTAGTGATGGTTCTAAAAAAACTTTGGGTGTTATGCAAATTGGTGAGTATAAATTTGATACGGGCAAAAAAGAGATAATGGAGATTTTGAGTGGGTTGCTTGATGTGAAACTTCCAGATAGTGATGAGTGGATAGAGGTAAAAGGTGGGGAGAGTTTTCAAGTTCCTGCAAATTCTACATTTTACATGAATGTAAAAGTTGTAACTGATTATTGTTGTTCGTTTCTTGATTAATTGATTTTATTTCCTTAAATAGGAGGTTTTGTAATGGATAATAAAAATAGTTTTTTATCTATATTAGATGAAGGAACAAAGCTAAAAAAAGAGGTTAAATTTGCCCAAGAGGAGATTTTAACTCTAATAGATAAATTTTCACCAGATATAAAAGATGATTTTTTATCACTTCGAGAGATGTTTTTATTAAAAAGACAAGGCAACACTGTAGAGCTTGAAAATATAAAAATCGAGCCTCAAAAGATGAGTTCATTGATAAAAGCTTTCTCTTTATATCTAATCATGTTAAATGTTATTGAAGAGAGAGACCTTGCTAGTCGAAGTAATTTTAGCATTAAAGATGTAATTGATGAGTTAATTGTTGAAGGCTTTGATATAGAAGATATTAAAACAACTTTAAAAGAGATAGAGTTCAATCCTGTTTTTACAGCACATCCAACAGAGTCCAGAAGACGAACATTTTTGGAAGCTCATCATGAATTAAGTAGTGATTTAAAAGAGATATTTGACAATGATAATGAGTATGCAAAAAATCATTTAAGATATAGATTGTCACTTCTTTGGCAAAGTGATTTGATTAGAAAAGAGAAAATTGAGGTACTTTTTGAACTTGACAATTTACTTTATATTGTTGAAAGCTCCATGTTATCGACACTTGTAAAATTTTCTCAAGAAATTGAGAGTGTTGTTGGTGAACTTGATGATAGTATTGTAAAGCTTGGTAGCTGGATTGGTGGTGATAGAGATGGCAATCCTTATGTGACAAATGATGTCATGACAAAAGCTATGAAAACACAGCATAATGCGATAATTAATCTTTATATTTCAAAATTAGATAGACTTCTTAGAGAACTTTCTATTAGTTCAAATCATACAAAACCTTCAAGATATTTACTAAAATCAATAGATAGTGAGATTGAATTTGTACAAAATCCAAATATTTATCTATTTCAAAATGAACCATTTAGATTAAAGTTAGCCATCATGAAAGAAAAACTTGAAAATAGAATACTTAATCTAAACAGTCCAAACAAAGTAGAGTTTGCATATAAAAAGCCTAATGAATTAATAGCTGATATTGATTTATTGATAGATTCGTTAGATAAAGAGAGTAGTTATGGGCTGAAAAAGATTAGAAATTTGGTTTTAATAGGTGGATTTCATCTACTGAAAATGGATTTTAGAGAGCATAAAGATACTTTAAAATGTGCTATAACAGAAGTTTTTTCATATCTTGGATACTCTGATAGTGATTTTTTAACTTTACCAAAAAATAAGCAAACAGAGATAATCAATAAAGCCCTCTCAAAACCAAAAATAGAGTTGCAAAAACTACTTGGAAAATTGACAAGCGATACAGAGCGATTTGTGGAGGCATTTATAAAAATCGAGTGGGCAAAAGATAACATCTCAAAAACTATTATTGATAGTTTTATAATTTCCATGACAGAAGATGCAAACGACCTTTTGATGGTGCTTTGGTTTGCAAAACAAGCAAACCTTTGGCAAAGGGGTAAAAAGGCAAAAATATCGATAACTCCGCTATTTGAGACGATTGATGACTTGAAAAAATGTCCGCAAATCATGAAAGAGTTGTTTGGAAATTCACACTATCATGCATATCTAAAAGATAGAGAGTTTAATCAAGAGGTCATGATAGGCTATTCAGACTCTAGTAAAGATGGTGGGATATTTGCCTCAAATTTCAACCTAAATAGAGCGATTAATTCACTGATGGATTTGGAAAAAGAGTTGAATGTGAAATTTTTACTGTTTCATGGAAGAGGTGGAAGTGTCTCACGAGGAGGATTACCAACTCATCATGCAATCATGGCAAGTCCTGCAAAAAGTGTAGATGGCTTTTTGAAAGTAACGGAACAAGGTGAAGTGATAAGTAGTAAATATCTAAATAAGTCACTAAGCTATTATAACATCGCTCAAACGGTATCTGCTTTACTGAAAAAATCGATTTATGATAAGTTTGATATAAGAATAGATTGTGGAAAAGATGATAGTTTTGTATCACTGATGCAGTGTGTAAGTGATAACTCATATAAAGCTTACAGAACTCTTGTATATGAGACAGATGGTTTTATTGATTACTTTAAAGATGTAACTCCTATACAATTTATTGGGCATTTGAATATAGGTTCAAGACCTAGTAAGCGAAAAAAAAGTGATAAAATCGAAGATTTAAGAGCAATTCCGTGGGTGTTTGCATGGACACAAAATAGAAGTATTATTCCTGCTTGGTATGGTGTTGGGAGTGGCATTGAAGCTTGTGAGAGGGAGTATGGGATAGAGATGATTATTGATTGTTACAACAAATGTCCATTTTTTCAAACAACAGTTGATAATGTCTCCATGAGCTTATTAAAAGTGGATTTGAAAATAGCCCAAATGTACAATCAATTTTCTAAAGATAAGGAAAAAAAAGATATAATTTGGGAAATGATATTAGCTGAATATGAAAAAACAAAGAGATATTTGTTACTTATTCGACAAGAGACAATTTTATTGGAAAAAGAGAAAAGTTTAAGGCAGTCTATATTACTTAGAGAGCCTTATTTAACTGCTTTGAATATTTTTCAAATAGAGCTTATTAAAAAATACAATAATGCTAAATTTGAAAATATAAACAAAGAGCAAATCATAGATAAAATAACATCTACGATTGTAGGTATTGCACAAGGTATGAGAAATACAGGTTGATATAAAAGGACTTAAAAATGAATGAGGCTATAACAAAAAAAATAAAAGCATTACCACCATTGCCAGAGTCTGTTACAAAAATACAAGCTATTTGTAATAATCCAGATTCTAGTATAAGTGATTTGATAAAAGTTGTCGAAAAAGACCCACTATTAACTGCTAATTTATTAAAAGCAGCAAATTCACCACTTTATGGATTTAGTAAAGAGATAAAAAATATTCAACAAGCAGTTTCACTTTTTGGAATGGCTACTGTTAAAGGTTTTGCTATAGCAAATGCTGTTAGAAGCAGTTTTAAGATAGATTTAACACCTTATCATTTAACAAAAGAGAATTTTTTAAAAATATCTGAACTGCAAAACTCACTAGCTATAAATTGGGTATCAAAAATTGATAGAAAAATGTTAGATGTGTTAGCAACTGCATCATTTTTGATAGAGATTGGAAAAGTTGTTGTCTCTGAATTTGTTAAACAACTTGGCAAAGCTGATGAGTTTGCGGATAAAATTGGTAAATCAATATCATTAGATGATATTTCAAAAATAGAAAAAGAGTATATTGAAGTAAGTAGTGAAGAGGTTGCTGCTGAAATATTTGAACATTGGAATTTTGAAGCTGATATGGTGGACACCATGAAGTATATGAATAATCCTTTTGAATGTGAAGATAAAGATATTCAAAAATATGCTTTAGTTTTATTTATAGTAAAATCATGTGTAAATATAAAAAGTCAGTTAAATCCAGAAAGCATAGATGAAACACTTAAAATAATAGATGATAATGGTTTTGATAAACTAAAATTTTTAGAAGCTATACAAAAAGTTAAATAGTATCTCTCATGGATGAACTATTTTTAAATCTTTTAAAGGGTGTTAGAGAAAAGGATATTCCTAGAAAAGATGTATCTGTTATAAGTGAACTAAAAAAAAATAATATTATCAAAATAAAAAATAAAGATATATATGTAATAGATAGTGCAAAGTATAAAATAGGTACTCTTGATGTTAGTAGGAATGGTATAGGATTTTTATCTGTAATTGGTGAAAAATCGAAAGATTTACTAATCGAAAGTTATGATTTAAATGGTGCAAGTCGTGGGGATATGGTTATTGCAAAAAGAGTATATAACAAAAAAAGCTCCAGACCTGCTGCTAAAGTTGTATTTATAGTTAAAAGAGCATATGAGTATAGTGTATGCTTAGTTCAAAAAGATGAAAAACATAGAGTATCTGTAATAAATATGAAAACAGGAGTTCCTGTTGAAGTGACTGCAACTACAAAATCTCTCAAACAACTTCCAAACAATACTGTTTTAAAAGTCAAAAATGATGCTTTTATCATTGAAGAGGTGCTTGGAGTTTTAGATGACCCTATGGTTGATGAAAAAATCTCTTTGGCTCTATTTAACAAAAATGATACTTTTTCAACTGAATGCGAAACACAAGCATTAAGTTATGGAAAAAGTATTGATAAATCGATGTATCCAAATAGAGTAGATTTGACAAATTTAGATTTTTGTACAATTGACCCAGTAGATGCTAAAGATTTTGATGATGCAATATATCTTGATACAACTTCAAACACACTTTATGTTGCTATTGCTGATGTAAGTGAATATGTAACTCCTTACTCTCCAATAGATAAAGAGGCTAAAAATAGAGGTTTTTCAATCTATTTTCCACATCGTGCAATTCCAATGTTACCTAGAAACTTAAGTGAAAATATCTGCTCTCTTAAACCAAATGAAGATAGATTGTCATTTGTATTTAAAATGGAATTAGATTTAAATTCGCTTGAAGTCAAAAGATATGAGTTGTTAAATTGTGTAATAAACTCTAAAAAAAGATATAACTATGACCAAGTTGATCGCTTTTTAGAAAATGATTTTTCATCATGTGATGAGGTTGATAAAAAGATACTTTTATGGATGTTGCCACTCTTTGAACTTACAAAAAAGATAAAAGCTAAACGGCTGGAAAATGGATTTGATTTTCATTCAGATGAGATAAGAATGATATTAGATGAAAATAACAATTTAGTAGCCACAAAAGCAGAAATTCAAACAAACTCTCATGCATTAATAGAAGATTGTATGCTTTTAGCAAATAAATGTTCTGCGAATATGGTTGGCAGTAATGGAATTTTTAGGGTTCATGAAGCACCAGATAGTGAAGATATAGATGAATTGTTAGATAATTTAGCTTCAATTGGAATTACTCCTAATGGGTATCATCATGATGTAAAATCAATGATTAAAGCTATTCAACAAAGTGTAACACAAGAAGAGTTAAAAGTTCATGTTGATAAATTAATTATTAGAGCTCAACAACAAGCTAGATACTCTAACAAAAATGTTGGACATTTTGGACTTGGATTTGAAGAGTATAGCCATTTTACAAGCCCTATTAGAAGATATTCAGACCTTACACTTCATAGATTATTGAAAGCAAAAATAGCCCATGATGAAAAATTAAAACGATATTTACTTGAAAATATAGAATCGCTTTGCATGAAAATAAGTACTTTAGAGCGAGAAGCTCAAAAAGTTGAGTGGGATTTTCAAGATAGAAAACTTGCTAGATGGGCTATGCAAAATATTGGAAATAGGTTTAATGCAATTATCACCGATACAGAAAAAAATCCAATTGCTATCATAAATGATACAATTATTGGAGCAAGAGTCTTTTTAAGACCACAAATATTAAATATGTTTACTTCAGTTGTTGTTGAAATTATTGATGTAAATTTAGCTAATGCCAAAATTTTTGGTGAAATAGTCCCTCAAATAAACGAGAATAGTGTATAAAAAAGATTTAGATTTAATAATAAAAAATGGCTTTAAACATAAGTCATTTTTATTATATGGCGAAAGCGATTATTTCATAGATTTTTACTCTAAAAAAATATCTTCAAAAATCTCTCATGAAGCCCAAAAAATAATATATTCATATGATGAATATGATTTTAAAAATATCAAAGAGCTTTTATCACAACCTTCACTATTTGGTGATATAAATATAGCTATTGTAAAAACAGATAAAAAAATAGCAAAAAAAGAGTTGGATTCTATAATAGAGTCTTGCTATAAAAACGAAAATAGTTACTTTTTATATGAACTTTATTCAAATGACCAAAAGATGGCAAAAGATATATCAACATCTTTTACTACCTCTAAAAGTAGTGATTTTGTGCGATTTTTTAAGCCAACATACATGGAGATGGTCTCTATTTTAACAGAAATATCAAAAGAGCATAAAATAGATATAAATGAGTCTGTTATAAAACATCTATTAAATATACAAAATTTTGATTTATCTTTGTGTATAAATGAACTAAATAAATTTAAAATTTTTGATGAAGAGATTTCTATCAAGCTTGTCGATAAACTTGTATATTCATTGGGAAGTGTTGGAATTGATGATGTTATAAAACTCTTTTTTGAAAAAAAAGAGATAAAACCTCTACTTTTTTCACTTTTGGAAGAGGGTGAAGATGAGATACGAATAGTGACATATTTGGCAAATTTTACACAAATGTTGATACTATTTAGAATGTATATTAAGCTATATAATATGGTGGATTCTGCTCAAATACTTGGATATAAACTTCCTCAAAATATAGAAAATGAGAGAAAAACAATAGCTACAAAATATAGCGAACAATCCATGTTAAATCTGCTCTCAAATTTGCTAGATTTAGAGCTAACATTAAAAAGTGTTACTGATATTGACAAATCTACAATACTTATATCTTCATTAATTAAATTTCAAGCTTTTTTATAGTAAAATCCCGACCCAATCCTTGCCCTGCTGGTAAGTAAGGGCTAATTGAAATATCCATAAGGAGAAAGTTTATGCAAAATGTTTATGAAACGGTTTTCATCTTAAAACCTACATTGACGGACGAAGAGACAAAGGCAAGAGTTCAATTCATACTTGACACTATTACAAACAATGGTGGAGAGATAGAAGCAACTCATGAAATAGGTACAAGAAGATTAGCTTACAAAGTTGATAAATATGAGAGAGGTTTTTACTGTGTTGCTTATTTTAAATCAGTTCCAGAAACAGTAAAAGAGCTTGAGAGAATTTATACAATTACTGAAGATATAATTAGATTTATGACAATCAAATATGAAAACAAAAAAGAGTTAGCTCAATGGAATAAAATGGTTGAGATGGCTAAATCAATAAAACAAAAAGCTGCTTAATCTAAGGAAAAAACATGTTTAACAAAGTGATACTGGTTGGAAATTTAACAAGAGATGTGGAACTTAGGTATTTACCAAGCTCTTTAGCCGTAGCAAAAACTGGTATCGCAACAAATAGAAAGTTTAAATCGCAAGACGGTCAAATGAAAGACGAAACTTGCTTTATAGATATAACACTATTTGGTAGAACGGCAGAGGTAGCAAACCAATATTTAAAAAAAGGTTCAAAAGTTTTAGTAGAGGGGCATTTGATACTTGAACAGTGGGTTGACCAAGCTGGACAAAAAAGAAGCAAACATTCAGTAACTGTAGAAAATATGCAGATGTTAAGTGCAAAAGATAGCTCTAGCGAATACACCAATTCAGGTGGATATGACTCTTATAGTTATGATAGTTTTGATAATAGCAACCAAAGTAGTAGCAAACCACAAATGAGTGGAGGCTATCAAAATGGTTACCAAAATAACCAATATCAAAACAATAGACAATCACAACCGCAACCGCAACAAAAATTCGAATCAATTCCAGAAATTGATATAAATGAAGATGATATTCCGTTTTAAAAATAAGGAGAATAAAAATGGCTGAAAAAAGAAAATATTCAAAAAGACATTGCAAATATTGCGAAGCAAAAGTTGATTTTATAGATTATAAAGATGTAAAATCTCTAAAACATTCATTATCTGAAAGATTTAAAATTATGCCAAGAAGACTTACAGGTAACTGCAAAAGACATCAAGAGATGGTAGAAAATGCTATAAAAAGAGCAAGACATATAGCTATCATTCCTTATATCGTATCTACAAGAAAAGCTGTAGATAATCCTGTAGATAATATAGATAATATTTATAGATAAATTTTATTAAGATAGCAACTTAGCTATCTTAATAACTCTCTTATATCTTTTTGTTTAAAAGATATACTGCTACTAATGTAATAACTCCACCTACTAAAATATTCAAATCAAGCGGTTCATTTAAAAATATATAACTAAATAAAAATGCACTAAATGGAACTATAAATATAAAACTACTTGCACTTTGTGAACCTAGTTTTGAAGATGCAATTATAAATATTGTTGTTGCAAAGTTATTTGTGATAATTGTTAAATAAAAAATGGCTAACCAAAAATCAATTTTGAACATATAATCGCCAAATAGTGGTGCTGGATAGATAAAAGCATACTCAAACAAAGTCGCAAAACCAAATGTAAAAAATGAAAATAGTATTGGTGAAAAATACTCTTTTGATTTTTGAGAGTTTATAGTAACTGCTACCCAACATATTGCACATAAAACAAAATATAAATTTCCACTACAAATCAATTTTTCTATATTTGAAATATCTATCATGATAATAGAACCAACTGTTGCTAAAAATAGTGCAAAATAATCTTTTTTATTGATTACTATTTTAAATAGAAAAAATGTTGCAATATATGTAAGAATTGGATTTAATGTTGTAACAATTACCCCTCCAGCACTTGCATATCCATTTTGAAGACCTAAAAATGAGACTTTCATGTAAAGAGTCATTGAAAAACCAGCAATAAGCGGAAGTAAAATTGATTTTTTTGAAATGACAAACTTTTGCTTTTTTAAAAATAGAAGTGGAATGAAAGCCAAAAATGTTGGCAAAAATCTCCAAAAAGATAAAATCTCAACACTAGCAAAAGGTGTTACATATTTTGAAACAACCCAACTACCACCCCATATAATCATGGAAAGTGAGATTAAAATTTTAAGTGACTTTTTATTCTCTATCATGAAAGATTTTTCGTAGTAGCAACACAAAATAGAGCTTCAAACTCTAAAAAATCAAGAGGATAGTTTTGTATTAACTCTTTTGTCTGTTTAAAATCTAACCTTTTTTCTCCACCACTAACCCCAGTTAGTTTAATATGTCGAAAAAGTTCTAATTTATCATAAAAATTCAGTTTATACTCTTTTGTAAATAGTGTTTGAACATTAAAATATCTATTTAATTTCTCAATTAACAGCTCTTTTTTATAAATAATTGGCTCTAAATTTGTAGTAGAAAAGATTGTTTTAAATGTATTTGCAGTAAATATTGAAAAAGCAAAAACACTAGAACTGTGTGAAATTTTCTCAAAAAATTTATCCAAATCGTTACACCATTGCAAAGATGAAGATGATATTATTAAATCAACTTTTTGTCTATTTAATATATTATCCAACTCACTACTTTCAAAATCAATATTAAAAAGTTCAATATTTGGCTCTTTTGGGTGAATTTCACACATCTTTTCAGACAAATCAATAGCAATAAAAAGAGATGGTTTTGTTTTTAAATGTTTATAAATTTCGCCACTACCAGCACCTAAGTCCACAACCGTATTAAATTTTAGATTTTCTATTAAGGAGGTTAATTCAAAAGCTATCTGTTTTTGAATAATTGCATGTTGTTCGTATGTTTTAACTCTTCTTGAGAACTCTTTTTTATGTTTTATCATGAAACTTTTAACTTGTTATCAAATTTTTTGTGTTAAAATTGTATAGACATTTTTATTAAATTTCAAGGGGATTTCATTGAGTCAGGTTTTATTAATTTTACAGTTTGTATTAGCAATTGTTATTACAATTTCAGTTTTACTTCAAAAATCATCTTCAATTGGACTTGGAGCATATAGCGGTAGTAATGAATCACTCTTTGGAGCAAAAGGAAATGCAGGATTTTTAACAAAATTCACATATATAGTTGGTTTTATATTTGTTATAAATACTATAGTGTTAGGTTACACATATAATAAAGAGTATAATCTATCATTAGTTGATAGTATAAAAATAGAACAATCACATAAAAATATTCCACAAGCACCAGTTGCACCAACAACTACAAACGAAGCACCTCAAGCACCTAAAAATTGATGAAAGTTTTTTTAGCTCTTTTTATTAGTGCAATCTATCTAATAGGAGATGCTAAAATATTTGTTTATCATAGGTTTGGAGATGATAGATACCCTCAAACAAACATATCGATCAAACATTTAAGAGAACATTTTGATTTTTTGAAAAAGCACAATTACGAAGTTGTACCTCTTTCAAAAATAGTAGAAAAACTTAAAAACAAAGAAGAAATCCCGCAAAAATGGGTGTCTTTGACGATTGATGATAATTTTAAAAGCTTTTATAAAAATGGTTTACCAATTTTTAAAGAGTATAACTACCCTTTTACACTGTTTGTTTATGTTGAAGCTTCCCAAAAAGGGTATGGAGATTATATGAGTTTTAGTGAGATAAAAGAGACATCAAACTATGGTGAAATAGCTCTTCACTCATACAAACATCCGAAACTTACAACACTTACAAAAGAGCAGGTGTTAAATGATACAAAAAAAGCTTTTAATACTTTTGAAAAGCTTATAGGTGAAAAACCAAAATATTATGCTTACCCATTTGGAGTTTATAATAGTTCTGTAAAAGAGATTATTTCATCTTTTGGTTTTGATGCAATAGTAAATTTAAAAGCAACACCGATAGATAAAAATAGTAATTTATTAGATTTGCCACGATATATGATTTATGATAATACAAAAATGGCAGATAAATTGGATATTGATACAAAAAGTTATAATCATGAAAAGGTTGAAAAAACAACTTTCAAATTCATGAGTGAATAAATTTAAAAAAGGAGAAAAAATGGCTGTTAATGAAGTATATGATTTTACAAAAGAGCATATGGAAAAGAGTATTGAGGCACTAAAAAGAGATTTTCAAACAATTAGAACGGGTAAAGTTTCTGTTTCTGTTTTAGATAATGTGAAAGTAAATTACTATGGCTCACCGACTGCATTAAATCAAGTAGCTACAATTCTTACAACAGATGCAACAACAATAACGATTACTCCGTGGGAGAAAAAGCTTTTAAAAGATATTGAAAAAGGTATTCAAGAGGCAAATATCGGTGTAAATCCAAATAATGATGGTGAAGTTGTAAAACTATTTTTCCCACCAATGACACAAGACCAACGACTTGAAAATGTAAAACATGCAAAAGCGATGAGTGAAAAAGCAAAAGTTGCTATTAGAAATATCAGAAGAGATGCAAACGATAAGATCAAAAAACTTGAAAAAGATAAAGCAATAAGTGAAGATGAGAGTAAAAAAGCTCAAGACACTGTACAAAAAATCACAGATGATTTTATCAAAAAAGTAGATGACTCTTTAAAATCTAAAGAGACAGATATTATGAAGATATAATC
>JACAEZ010000208.1 GCA_013388565.1 Campylobacterales bacterium
AAGATATGCTTCGACTGTTGAAAATATGGTAAGAATTGCTATGCTTAGGATTACTTTACGAAAATGTGTTTAGTTTTTTCTCAAACAGGGTCTAAGATTTTATTTTACAATAGAGTTTTCTTATATTAAAGCACTTGATAATTTATATGAATTAAACTCAATAAAAGATAAAAGCTTTTTAGTTGTAGATGATAATGATATAGAAAGAGAGTATCTAAAAAATATTTTAACTTCATGGAAAACAGTTGTAGAAACGGCAGAAAATGGAGAAATAGCACTTCAAAAAATATCTAAAAATAGTTTTGATTATCTGATTTTAGATTGGCAATTAGCAAAAATTGATGGCTTAAGATTACTTCAAATATTGCAAGAGAGAGATAAAAAACTACCTTCAATTTTGATGATAACAGCTCATGATAAAAACAGACTATTTAAAGAGGCAAAAGAAAAAGATGTTTTAGTAGAAAAATTATTAATAAAACCATATACACCATTACAACTTTTTAATGTAATTTTTGACAAACAACTAGAACAAATATCAAAAATTGATTTAAATAGTACAATCAAAACAACAGGAAATGCACTGTTAGTAGAAGATAATGAGACAAACCAAATCGTAGTATCTCAACATTTAATCAAATATGGTTTAAATGTAGATATTGCAAATAATGGCTTGGAAGCACTAAATTTAGTGCAAAAAAATAGCTATGATATTATATTCATGGATATTCAAATGCCTATCATGGACGGTTTTGAAGCTAGTAAAAAGATACGAGAACTTGGAATAAAAACACCAATTATAGCCTTAAGTACTGCTGCTATGCAAAAAGACAAAGAGCTAACAAAAGAGGCAGGAATGGACGAACATATAGTAAAACCAATGGATACAGCAATTCTTGAAACAATAATTTTTAAATATCTAAAAACTGAAGTTGTAACAAAACAGATTAAACAAAATTTAGATACACATGACTATCCAGAAATTTATGGAATAGACTTAGAAGAGTTAATTGATAATCTTAATTTAGAAGAGACAATAGTCTATAACATGCTATTAACATATGCTAAAAATTATACAAATTTTAAACAAATTATAGATGAAGCTAATTTAGATGATTTTGAAAAAAATATCCATAAATTAAAAGGAATAAGCGGCAACTTAAAGATTTATAATATTTATAGGTTATGTATAGAGATAGAAAAAAATAAAGATAATGAAAAAAAACCAAACTTAATCAAATTCTTAATTGATGAATTAGAAAAAGTTACAAATTCAATAGAAGAAAATTTAAAATCAAAAGTAAAAAGTAAAAAACTTTCTACAAAATCAAAAGAAGATATTATAAAAATAGTTGACAATCTAGTAGTCGATGTAAGTGAAAATAATTTTATAAAATCAGATATTATAGATGAACTTGAAATAGAGCTAGAAGAGTATATAGATAAAGAGTATATTCAAACTATGAAAAATATTTTTTCAACTTATGACTATGAAAAATTAAAAGATATTTTTACAGATATTAAGATAAAAGTTTTGTCTCATAAAAATAAATAGTATCAAAGTTAAAATATCAATCCCGTTAAATAAAAAAATAGATAAATTCTTCAAATAAAAATTTGAAAAATTATAAGTTTAAATTATTTTGAAATTACTTTTTTAGCACTGCTTAATATTCGTATAAAACATAAATAGCGATAAAAGATATGAACTATTTGTGTAATACTCTAACTAAACTTTATGTTTTAAATTGATATAATAAATTTCAAAAAAATTTTATTATGATAAGGAAATAGATGAAAGTAGTAGTTATTCAAGGTCCTAATTTAAACATGCTAGGTGTTAGAGAACAACATATTTATGGTCCTATGAAGCTTGAGCAGATACATCAAAATTTGGAAAATTTTGCAAATCAAAATGGGTTTGAGGTTGAATTTTTTCAAAGTAATTTAGAGGGTGAATTGGTTGATAGAATTCAAGAGTGCTTAGGTGATGCTGATGGTATTATTATCAATGCTGGTGCTTATACACACACTTCAATTGCAATTAGAGATGCTATAGCAGCTGTTAATTTGCCAACTATTGAGGTTCATTTAAGTAATATTCACAGAAGAGAAGAGTTTAGACAAAAAAGCATGATAGCTGCTGTTTGTGCTGGTCAAATAAGTGGTTTTGGTCCATTTAGCTACCATTTAGCAATGGTTGCAATAAATCAAATTTTAGCTGAAATAAATGCTATGAAAATGGCTCAACAAGCTCAACAAAACTAATTATCATGAACTCATATATCTTAAAAAATGAAAATGCTCAATATTACGAGTGTGGATATAGCTCGGATAATGCTATTTTTTTAAGATTGGAAGATGAGAACTATTTTATAACTGATTCGAGATATACGACTGAAGCAAAAGAACATATAAAAAATGCTTTAGTCGTAGAATCAAATAATCTACTAGACACCTGTTTTGGATTGATAAAAAAGAAAAAAGTTAAAAAATTGATTATCGACCCAAAAGAGTGGTCTATTTTAGATTATGAAAAATTTAATAAAAAATTAAAAATTCCTTTACTCCAAAAAGTTGATTTTTCGCAAAAGAGAAGAGAGATAAAGAGTGAAGATGAGTTAGAAGTTTTAAAAGAGGCAATAAGACTTGGTAAAGAAGCTTTTTCAAATTTAAGCTCTCATTTAAATAGCTCTTTTGAAAAGTTTAATGAAAAAAAGTTGAATTTTTTGGCTCAATCGTTTTTAACATTTCATGGAGAGTATGAACTTAGTTTTGAACCGATTTTAGCTATTAATGAAAATGGTGCAAAACCTCATGCTAAGCCATCTTACAAGATGTTAAAACATGATGATTTACTACTATTTGATGGTGGACTTAAATATAAAAGATATTGCAGTGATAGAACAAGAACGGTGTTTTTTAACGATGGTTTTAGTTTTGATAAAAATCAAACATTTAAAGATAAAAAAATTCAAAAAGCTTATGATACTGTTAGATTTGCACAAGATGTGGCTATTAAAGCTGTAAAAGCTGGAGTAAAGGCAAAAGAGATTGACTTAAAAGCTAGAGAAGTCATTGACAATAGTGAATTTAAAGGACTTTTTACACATTCAACAGGTCATGGTATAGGACTTGACATTCATGAATATCCATATATTAGAAAAAATAGTGAGACTGTTTTAAAAGAAAACATGATTTTTACTATCGAACCTGGGATTTATATACCAAATGAGTTTGGTATTAGAATTGAAGATGTTGTAATTGTAAAAGAAAATGGTGTAGAGGTGTTAAGTGATTAAAAAAATAGATAACAATTTACAATTTTATTTTGTAAATAACTTTCCAAGTCAAAAAAAAGTTTATAGTTTTAATAAAAAACTTTTTTTTGCAACTATATCTATTGGTGCAAATATTGGAAATTGTATAAATAGATTTAAAACTCTCTTTCAAGTATTAAATAGACACTCTTTAATAAAAATCATATCAACATCGCCTATTTTGAAAAACCCTCCATTTGGATTTTTGAAGCAAAACTATTTTTATAATGCTGTTATAAATATTGCTACATCTCTTGATTTAAGAGCCTTTTTTAAATATACAAAAAATTTAGAAAAAAGATTTCAAAGAGTTAAAAGTTTTAAAAATGCTCCTAGAACTTTAGATATTGATATTATTTTTTTTGATAATTTAAATTATGTCTCAAAAGATTTGGTAGTGCCTCACTATGATTGGAAAAATAGAGTTAGTGTAGTTTTGCCAATGTCAAGAATGAGAGTGTTTTAGATGAGTGATGTAGCTAAAAGAACAGTTATTGTAGTTGGAAACTCTCCATCTGAAGTGCTTAAAAAAGCTAGGCAAATGTATGGGGATGATATAACCTTTAAACAAACGATAGAAAATAAAAAGAAGAAACAGTTTGAATTAGAGATTGAAATTGAAGAGAGTGAGTATAAAAATATTGAGCTAAAAAGAAAGTTAGAAGCTGCATCTTCTTTGAATGCAAAAACATCTCAAACAAAAGTTACTCCAAATACAGATGTGCTTTTAAATATATCTGAAGCTGCTAGACAAATATCTAAAATAGCAAATGTTGAAGAGGCTCCGTTTGAATTTAATAGATATAATGAAAACAAAACTCAAACTCAAACTTTTGTAAAACAACGTAATGAAGCAGAGCAATTAGAAATAAAACAGTTAAAAGAGCAAATTGCAAAATTAACAGATAACATGAAATTAATTCAAAATATGTTTTGGGAAGAAAAAGCCATATTTAGAGAAGGTTTGAACATTCCACCAGAATTTGCAGAGATATATAAAATATCCAAAAATTCAGGTATGAGTAGCCAATATTTAGATAATATCATGAAGATGACTTTAGAATATATGCCTTTAAAAATGAGACAAAATTCTGAAACAGTAAAGAAGTATTTTAGAGTTTTACTAACAAGAATGATTCCTATTAGGCATGAAAAAGAGTTGAGTGGTAATAATAAAAAAATCATGATGTTAGTAGGTCCAACTGGTGTTGGCAAAACTACAACTTTGGCAAAATTGGCTGCTAGATATGCTTACATGATGAATAAAAGGTATAAAGTTGGTATTATTACATTAGATACATACAGAATGGGTGCTGTTGAACAGTTAATGAGTTATGCTAAGATTATGAAGCTTGGTATTGAAGTGGTTTCTGACCCGCCAGAATTTGTATCAACTTTAAATTCATTAAGGCATTGTGACTATATATTGATTGATACTGTGGGTAGAAGTCAAAATGATAAATCAAAAATAGATATATTAAAAGATTATATAAATGCAGATACATCGCTTACTATTGATGTTAATTTGGTTGTATCTTTAAATACTAAATATGAAGATTTAAAAGATATATATAACAATTTTGAAGATTTAAATATTGACACATTAATGCTTACAAAATTGGACGAGACTTGTTGTTTTGGAAATATCTTAAATTTGATTTTTGATACTAAAAAACCATTAAGTTATTTTTCAATAGGACAAGATGTACCAAATGATATAATGGTAGCAGACAAGGAGTTTTTAGTGAATTGTTTATTAAATGGATTTTCAAGGAATAAAAAATGAGTACACAAGCTAAGAGCCTTGAAGAGTTAGTAAAACGAAATAGTCCTCAAAAAAATGTTCAAACTAAATTTATAGCAGTAACGAGTGGAAAAGGTGGTGTTGGTAAAAGCACAGTAAGTGCTAATTTAGCATACATACTATCTAAGTTTGGATTTAGAACAGCAATATTTGATGCTGATATTGGTTTGGCAAATCTTGATATTATGTTTAATGTGCAAGGTAAAGCAAAAAAAAATATATTGCATGTATTAAAAGGTGAATGTGGCTTTAAAGATATTGCAATAGAGATAGAGCCAAATTTAATATTAGTCCCTGGTGAAAGTGGTGATGAAATTTTAAAATATGCAAATGATGTACTATTTGATAGATTTATAGAGGAAGCTTCGTTTTTAGATGATTGTGATTTTGTTATAATTGATACAGGTGCTGGTATTGGAGAGCATATTCAACATTTTTTAAATGCTTCTGATATGGTTGTTGTTGTAACTGTTCCAGACCCTGCTGCTATTACAGATGCTTATGCTATGATAAAAGTTACAAGTAAAGAGAAAGGCGATATATTCATGATTATGAATATGGTAAAAAGTGAAAGTGAAGCAAATATAATATTTAAAAAATTGCAAAAAGTTGCAAATGATAATATAGAAAATTTAAATTTAGAGCTGTTGGGAAAATTAAATAAAGATGAAAATATAACAAAAACTATAAAACTTAGAACAATTTTTACAAAACAGTTTCCAAACTCACAATCTACAATAGATATGGAAAAAATAGCACAAAACATAGTTTCTAAATTGGAACAAAATATGCTTATAAAAGTTAATAGAGGTGGTTTTGCCGAATTTTTAAGAAAAATATTTGGTAGCTTTTAAAAGTCAAAACCAACACTAAAATTTAATTTTTAAGGTTTAAAAGTGAAAATAGATAACTATGTCTATTTTTTTATTGTCAATGGATTTTTTATAGGTTTAATGTTTTCATTTTTAAAATTTGACAAACCTGAAATAATAGTTATTTTTACAATTTGTATAACAATTGTTTTTTATGTATTTGTTTTAATATCTACATCTTTATTTGTTAAAAATATTGATTTTAAAAAACAGACAATTCAAAAAGAGATTTATGATGATATTCTTGATTACTTTGTAAAAGAGCTTGATAAAAGAGAAAAAATAGGATATGCTATCAGCGAATTTATAAAAGAGGTAGAAGCTCAAAGAGATAAAGATTTGAAAAAGCTCAAAAAAGCTCAAAAAGAGAGTGCTAAAGAAAAATATGCTGAAAGTTTAAACTATGATTAAAGATAATATAAATAAAGATGTTGCTGGATTATATGGCAAAAACTTAAAGTTTGAACAAGATAGTTTAGCTATTCAATTTTTACCTGCTGTAAAAGCTATGGCTTATAGACTTAAAGAGAGACTTCCTAGTTCTGTTGATACAGTAGATTTAATCTCTATTGGTGCTGAAGAGCTTGTAAAACTTGCTAGAAAATATGATAAAAATTTAAATGACTCTTTTTGGGGATATGCGAAAACTAGAGTTTATGGCTCTATGCTTGATTATTTAAGAACACTTGATATTGTAAGTCGTGGAAATAGAAAACTTATAAAAAAAATAGATGAAGAGAGCTTAAAATTTTTAAACGAACATGGAAAAGAGCCAACAGATAATGAGTTGGCTGAAATACTTCATGAAAGTGTTGAAAAGATAAATGAAGCTAAAGTTGCTTCTGATATATATACACTTATGCCTTTAAATGAACAAATGTCACTATTTGACAAAAATGAAACTTTAGAGATAATAGAAAAAGATGAATTAATAGAGATAATCAAAAAAATTTTATCAACACTAACACAAAGAGAGCAGTTAATAGTTCAGCTTTACTACTTCGAAGAGTTGAGTTTAAAAGAGATGTGTGAAATATTAGATATTACAGAATCTCGAATTTCACAAATTCATAAATGTGTAATAAAAAAAATTAGAGAAGCATTAAAGTAATCTCATGGCAGATATTTTAAGTCAAGAAGAGATAGATGCCCTCTTAGAGGTTGTTGAAGACGAAGGTGGCGATGCCGATGTTTTAGAAAAAGATAATATACTTCAACAAAAACAGATTACTCTATATGATTTTAAAAGACCAAATAGAGTTTCAAAAGAGCAGTTAAGAGCTTTTAGAGGTATTCATGACAAAATGGCAAGAAACCTCTCTTCTCAAATATCTTCTATCATGAGGTCGATTGTTGAGATACAACTTCACTCTGTTGACCAGATGACGTATGGCGAATTTTTGATGTCCCTTCCAAGCCCTACAAGTTTCAATGTTTTTTCAGTCAAACCACTAGATGGAAATGGGGTTTTGGAGTTAAATCCATCTATTGCATTTCCTATGATTGATAGATTACTAGGCGGTAGAGGTGACCCTTATGAATCAAATAGAGAGTTTACAGATATTGAGATGAATTTGCTTGATAACACTTTAAGAGTTGTTATGCAAAACATGAAAGAGGCTTGGGCTCCTGTTACTGATATGTATCCCACAATAGAAGCGAAAGAGTCAAGTCCAAATGTTGTCCAAATTGTTGCACAAAATGAGATTGTTATCATGGTTGTTATGGAGATAATTATCGGGCATTCAAGTGGCATGATGAATATTTGTTATCCTGTTATTGCATTAGAGTCGATTTTGTCAAAACTAGCTGCTAGAGATTTGATGCTTAGTGAAACAAGCTCTAAAAAAAGTAGAAATAGAGAGTTAAAAGCACTACTTGGTGGGGCTCAAGTAAGAGTTGATGCGATACTTGGAACAGCTTATTTATCTCTTTCTGAACTGCTTGATTTAACATCTGATGATATTATAAGACTTGATAGACCAGCTGATGATTCTAGCATTGTTGTAGTTGATGGAAAAGAGAAATTTGTAGCAAGTATAGGACTTAAACGATTTAGAAAGACACTTAAAATCAAACAACTAATCAAAACAGAAAAAGATGATGTAAAAGAGATATTAGAAAAACTAGAAAAACAACGACTATCAAAACTAACAGAAGTCGAAGAGGAAGAAGAGGAAGAAGAGAACGAACATGAATGAGTTTATTAATTTTTTAGAAAAAGAGACTATTAGTACGATAGAGGGTTTAACTGGGCAAACTCCAGATGTAAAACTGAAAGATGAAGATAATATAACTCCAGCTAGTTCTGTTGGAAACTCTATAGCTGTTGTTTTTATAAAAGTAAGCGGTGATACAAATAGCACTTTAGCAGCTATTTATTCATCTTTATTAGCAACTGCTTTAGCAGACCTCATGGTAGGCGGTGATGGCGAGAGCAAAGCTGACATGAGTGAAGAGGATTTAGATGCTACAAAAGAGATAACATCAAATATTTTAGGAGCAATTTCTACATCATTAAATGCACAAAAAGATTTACCAAAACTAAATTTCACTGTTGAAGATATTCAATTTTACGATAATGGTAGTAATTTTGATTTAACAGAGTATTCAAAATTAATCTCATTTGGTTTTGCACTAGGAGCTATCAGCTCTGAATTGTATTTTGCTGTTGGAAGTGGAATTGTAACTGCATTTGATAAAAAATCATCAAAATCTTCAGATACATCATCAAAAAGTGAAAGTGCATCATTTTCACAAAAAGAGTCTCATGTAACAACTCATGCTCCAAAAGTTGATTTAAATGATGAAGAGATGAGAAATATCAATCTTTTAATGGATGTAAAGCTTCCAATAAAAGTAAGAATTGGTTCAAAAAAGATGTTGCTTAGAGATGTTATCAATATGGATATAGGTTCTGTTGTAGAGCTAGAACAACTTGCAAA
>JACAEZ010000143.1 GCA_013388565.1 Campylobacterales bacterium
GATTGTAGCTATTGCTGATGTTTTTGATGCACTAATTCATAAAAGACCATATAAAGATGCTTGGAATTTGGAAAATACATTAGATTATATAAAATCACAAAGTGGAAAACATTTTGAACCCAAACTTGTTGAGGCATTTTTAAGAGCTATTGAAAAATTAAAGATTTAAAAGATTAAAAGCTAGTTAGCTTTAATCTTTTGTTTTACAAACTTTCAGCAATCAATTCAAGTGGATGTTTGAAGATTGTATCTACACTATTTTGATAGAGTGAATTTGTAATTTGCATTCTACAAGCACTGCACTCCGCACTTACAAAACTAGCATTTGTATCTTGTATCATGAGAGCCTTTGGCATACCAGCACTTTTTGCATATTCATACTTTTCTGTCTGCATTGTCACCCCACCAAATCCGCAACATCTATTTGGGTCACTCATCTCGACTAGATTATAATTTTGAGAGATTAAATTTCTAGGTTCTTTAAAAACACCTTGCATTTTTCTAGCATGACATGGGTCATGATATGTAACCATCTCATCAAATTTTTTATCTTTTGATTTTAAGAGCTCTTTCAAATTTGTCTCTTTTTCTAACCATTGTGTAGCCAAATATATCTTTTTCGCCACCTTTTTGGCTCTACTTTGCCACTCAACATCATCATGAAAGTAGTGTTCATAGTCGATTTTTATCATCGCACTACAAGTAGCCTCTGGAATAATAATCGCATCAACTTCATCTAAAAATGTCTCAAAATACTCAATATTTTTTTTAGCCAAATATCCAACTGTTTCAAAATCCCCCGTAAAATATGCAGGAGCCCCACAACAAAGCTGTTTTTTAGGGATAAATGTATCAACTTCTAACTCTTTTAAAATTTTTATGAGACTATCGCCAATATTTGTGTAGTTGTAATTTGCTAAACATCCAATAAAAATAGCTACCCTTTTTTTATCACCAAATCTATTCTCTTGTGGATAACTATTTAAAAATGATTTTTTAGCCATGCTAGGTAATAATCTATCTTTTTTAATAATCGGTAAGCTAAATCGAGGAAGCATTGACGAGCTTTTTTTATCTTCACTAAATGCACAAGTTCTAAAAACATACCCTAATTTTGACAAAATATCCATCGTTTTTCTATTTTTCAGCAGATAAAAGAATGCTTTTTTATACCAAGCAATTCCATATTTTTTTGCAATATCGTATCTAACTTGTTCTATTATCATATCAGTTGGAAGTTTATTTGGGCAAACACTCACACAATTTGTACATAAAAAGCAACTTTCAAAAATATCTTTAGCCATCAAATCTAGCTCTAACTCACCCCTTTTGTAAGCTCCCAAAAGGTCTATAAAACCCCTAGGTGAAGTAGTTTCATCAGCATTTATATTAAAAATTGTGCAAACTGGTTTACATTTTCCACATTTGACACAATCATCACTAATTTTAGTATAATCAAACATCTCTATCCTTAAACGGTTTTACTAAATTTTCTTTTATCTTCTGGTATTTTTTTAAGGTAACTATCAAACGGCATAGCAATATTTCTAATCAACATACTTCCAGTTTCATTTACCTCTATACTATTTTGTGAAATTTTAAGCAAATTATCATCTTCAAAAACTTTCAGTTCAGCTAATTCACTCTTAAAATATTCGCTAAATTTTATGTTAAATTTTTCCTCAATGTGTGGAATATTTAGTTTAAAATTTGCCATAAGCTCCATGATAACGGCATGTCTTATCAAATCATCACTGTTTAATTTTATACCTCTATGAATAGGAAGCTTGTTGTTATCAAGTGAGTGTTCATATTCACTCATCTCTTTAAAATTTTGTGCATAAAAATTCTCACCTTGAGAAATGCTTGTAAGCCCAATTCCTATCAAATCACACCCACCTTTTGTAGTGTATCCTTGAAAATTTCTATGAAGCTCCCCTTTTTCAATCGCCAAAAATAGCTCATCATTTGGCTTTGCAAAATGGTCCATACCAATCATTTTATATCCATGAGTTGTAAAAAAATCAATTGAGTATTTTAAAATTTGAAGTTTAGTTTCTGCACTAGGCAGTGTCGTTTCATCAATTTTTCTCATAGATTTTTTCATCCACGGCACATGAGCATAGTTAAAAAGTGCCAATCTATCAGCATCTAAAGACAAAGTCAAATCAAGTGTTTTGCAAAAACTTTCAAAACTTTGATATGGAAGTCCATAAATCAAATCAATATTTATGCTTTCAATATTAAAACTTCTAGCTAACTCTATCGCATGTTTTGTCTCTTCAAAACTTTGAACTCTGTGAATAGCCTCTTGAACCTTTAAATCAAAATCTTGCACACCAAAACTAATTCTATTAAAACCATTTTTTGCCAAAACCTCCATATGAGATTTTTCAAAAAATCGTGGGTCAATTTCACAACTAATCTCTGCATTTTTATCAAAATTCTTAAAATAACTTTTAATCATGATAGATATTTCATCAATTTGAGCTGGTGAAAAAAATGTAGGAGTACCGCCCCCAAAGTGAAGTTGAGTAACATTTTTTGAACAATCTAAATATTTTGAGATTAAATCAAGCTCTTTTTTTAGATATTTTATATACCTATCTTTTTTATCCTCTTTGCTAGTATAAACAACATTGCAACCGCAAAAATAACATGCACTCCTACAAAATGGAAGGTGAAAATATAAAGATAAATCTCTACTTTTATCTAAATTTTTTAGCTCATTTATATAACTATCATCATTGAAACTCTCTTTAAACTCTGGAGCTGTCGGATATGATGTATATCTAGGTCCAGCTTTTGAATAACTTGAAAATTTTTTAAAATCAATCATGAATACCACTTTCGTTTAATATTTTTTCTACTTTTTCTAATGGCAAATTAAGAGATTTTGAAATATCTAAAGGGCTAATGTTAAGCTTATTCATGGAAATAATAGCAATCTCTAAACCTTTTTCAATTCCCCTTTGTATTCCCTTTTCAATTCCTTTTTGTAAGCCACTCTCTAACCCTTTTGTAAGCCCTCTTGAAAGCCCAATTTCATAACTTGGCAAATCTTCAAGTTTTATATTTCTAAGCACCTCTTATTTAATCTTATTAAAACTACATAGCAATTAATGGCTATGCACTTTTTTATTGTGCTTTTTGATAGCTAATACAGTAATTCCAATCGCCATTAAAATTGAAACTACAAATAAAAAATCTAAATATGTCATATTTCATAAAATTTTAATGACCACCACTATATTGCGATAAAATTTGACTTATATCAAAAAATAGATTTGGGTGTTCTTGTTTTATCTTTTTCACTAATGCAGACAAGTCAAAATTTAACATCTTTTTATCATCTGAATTTTGAACTGCTTTTTGAATTTCACTAATTGCAACAATCCAAACATCATCAAAATCAACAGGAAACTCTTGCAAAATCGCCTTTTCAAGATTTAAATTAAAATTTTGTTGTTGAGACACCCTCAATGTATTTATCAAATTTAAAAGCGACTTCATAGAGCATACTGCATGAATATTATCGTCATTATCTATAATGTACCAAATATCTTTTGACTCCCAGCTCCCACTTTTCAGTTCTAACACTTTCTTATCTTTATCATCTGTATCTGAAATTTTTACAATCGTTTTTTCAGATTTTTCATGTATTCCTAAACTATTTGCTATCTTATTTACTTCAGCTATTAATTGGTTCATTTCCATTTTAATTTTTTCCTAATCTCTTTTTCTATCAAGCCAGACCATTATCCCTTTTTGTACATGAAGCCTATTTTCAGCCTCATCAAACACAACACTTTGAGACCCCTCAAGCACCTCTTCACTCACCTCATCACCTCTATAAGCAGGTAAGCAGTGCATAAATATTGCATCTTTATTAGCTAACTTCATGATGCTACTATCAACAATAAAACCTTTAAAATCTCTTTTTCGTCTCTCTTTTTCTTCGTCTTGTCCCATTGATACCCAAGTGTCTGTATTTATCACATCAGCTTTAGTTGCAGCCTCTTTTGGGTCGTTTGTAAAAATAATTTTTGCACCTGACTCGTTTGCAAAATTCATCGCATCATCGATTATATTTTGAGGTACTTCATACCCTTTTGGAGTTGCTACTCTTATCTCCATTCCAAGTTTTGAAACAAGCATAAGCCATGATGATGTCATGTTGTTTCCATCACCAATCCAAGCGATTTTAGACTCTAAACTTTTACCATGTTCAAACATTGTCATCAAATCAGCCATGATTTGAACAGGATGATACTCATCTGTAAGCCCATTTATAACAGGCACTTTTGAATATGAGGCAAACTCTTCTATGATTGATTGAGAATATGTTCTAATCATCACCATATCCACCATTCTTGAAATGACCCTTGCACTATCTTTTATCGGCTCACCTCTGCCTATTTGCAAATCTCTATTTGATAAAAATAGCCCTATTCCACCTAATTGATAAATCCCAACTTCAAAACTAACCCTTGTTCTAGTACTACTTTTTTCAAATATCATGCCCAATGTTTTATTTGCCATGTATGGTTTAAAAACACCACTTTTCATCTCTCTTTTTATCTCATTTGATAATGCAATAATCTCTAAAATTTCCTCTTTTGAATAGTCTTTCAAAGTTAAAAAATGTCTCATAATCAATTTTCCCTTATTATGTATTAAAAAAATAATTTACTTTAATTTAACTGATTTAACAATTAAACTCTATCTAAAATATTACAAACCTCTTTTGCATGGTAGCTTATTATTATATCAGCCCCTGCTCTTTTAAAGCCAATCATCGTCTCCATCATCACCTTTTCATAATCAATTAGCCCTGCATTTCCAGCCATTTTCAGCATAGCATACTCACCGCTTACATTATAAACCGCTAAAGGCAATTTTGAATGGTTTTTTATCTCTCTAACAACATCTAAATAAGCCAATGCTGGTTTTACCATCAATATATCAGCACCCTCTTTTTCATCTTCAAGACTCTCTAAAATAGCCTCATTTAAATTAGCTGTGTTCATTTGGTAGCTTTTTCTATCGCCAAAACTAGGAGCAGACTCTGCAACATCTCTAAAAGGTCCATAATAGCTACTAGCAAATTTTGTAGAGTAGCTCATGATAGGCAAATTGTAATATCCATTTTCATCTAAAGCACATCTAAGTGTACTGATTATTCCATCCATCATGCCACTTGGTGCGATTAAATCACTTCCACATTTTGCATGAATAAGTGCTTGTTTTGCTGAAATTTCTAAAGTTGCATCATTATTTACAGTATGGTTTTTCATATCAAGTATTCCACAATGTCCATGGTCTGTATATTCACAAAAGCACAAATCAGTTGCCACAAACATTTGCGGATATTTATCTTTTATAGCTTTTAGTGTTGAGGCGATAATTCCATGTTCGCATAAAGCATCACTTCCGATAC
>JACAEZ010000117.1 GCA_013388565.1 Campylobacterales bacterium
CAGCAACTTATACAGGTGTCATGGATGAGATAAGAGAGCTGTTTGCACAGACTAAAGAGGCACAAATTAGAGGTTATGGAATTGGTAGATTTAGCTTTAATGTAAAAGGTGGTAGATGTGAAAAGTGTCAAGGTGAAGGTGAGATAAAAATAGAGATGCACTTTTTGCCAGATATAATGGTTAAATGTGATGGCTGTTTAGGAAATAGATACAATCTACAAACTTTAGAAATTTTTTATAAAGGTAAAAATATCTCTGAAGTTCTTAACATGAGTGTTGATGAGGCTATTGAATTTTTTAGTGCAATTCCAAAAATATATCAAAAATTAAAAACCCTTCAAGATGTTGGACTTGGATATATCACTTTAGGACAAAATGCTACAACTTTAAGTGGTGGAGAGGCTCAACGAATAAAATTATCTAAAGAACTTGGCAAAAAAGATACTGGAAAAACTTTGTATATTTTAGATGAACCTACAACTGGTCTTCATTTTGCAGATGTTGATAGATTAGTAAAAGTACTTCACCATTTAGTAGAACTTGGAAATAGTGTTGTTGTAATTGAACACAATTTAGATGTGATTAAAAATAGTGATTATATTATTGATTTAGGACCAGAAGGTGGTAATAAAGGTGGTCAAATTGTAGATATTGGAACACCTGAAGAGTTGGCAACAAATCATAAAAATTCAAAATCTTACACTGGCTATTTTTTAGATATAGAGTTAAATGGAAAAAAAAGTGAGTTCAAAAAAAGATAATATTTTAATAATTTCACCAAAAAATTATTTAGATAACGATAAGGCTTCTGAATATGTCGAAAAGTTTAATAAAGATATAGCAAAAGTTGATTTTTCTAAGGTTGATGCTGTTGTTGTAAGTTTACTTCAAGTTTCATCTTTTAATAGAAATGGAATTATTCTTTTTACAAATTTTTTAATATCTTTAAAAAAATATAAATTGGATTTGCTTGTTGGTTTTGTTGATTATGATGATGAGCAGTTTTACTCTCTCCGCCAAATGTTTGATAAAAATTTAAATATTGCTCTATATAAAGATATTGCAATATTGTCATGTTTTATTAAATCTAGTAAAAATAAAAATAGAAAACTATTATTATATGTGGATAACAAAAATCAAGAAAATTGGATATTTTCAGAGCTTGTCACACTGGGATTTACAGTTGTAATAGCTAAAAATGATGAAGATTTTGAAAAACTTAAAGCAGATTTTGAAAAAGAGAATATTATCACCCAAACACAACTAGCCATGATTGAAGACAATATAGCTTCAAGGGTAGTTGATGAGTTTGTAATATACTATCCAGAAGGTAGTTTAGATGGTGAAAGTGAAACAAAATTTAATTATAAAATATTTCATACATATATAATGCAAGGTTTTAGTGTATTTGGTATAGATTTTAGTGATGTAGAGTTTATAAATAATAGAGGTGCAAATTTTATAATTAATTTACAAAAACAATCTTATTCAAAACATATAAAAGTTGCACTATTTAATATCGGTGCAGATTTAAATCAAAACATTATTCAATATATAAATCAACATGATATTGTTATTTTTAAAGATGAAAAAAGTTTACTAAATGACTCAAATTTAATCTCTCATGCAAAAAAATATATTGAAAAAAACTCATCTAATATAGGATTTTCAATTATTAAAAAATCACTACCGCAAATTATTGAAAGTGTTATAGAATCAATTGATACTATGCTTGATATAAAATGTGAAAAAAAAGAGTTAAAAGCGATTGAATGTAATTTAGATTTAAATTTAAAAGCTATAGCTTCAGAGATTGATTTTAAAGGTAGTGTAAATTTAAAACTTATTTTTGTATATGATTTAGAGTTAGCAAAAGATATTTCAAAAAAAATGCTATTAATAGAAAAAGTCGGAATAAATGATTTATTGGACTCTATATCAGAGATTACAAATATATTAAGTGGTGCTATAAAAACTGTCCTTTCAAACGATGGTCAAAAAATATCATTATCAACTCCCAAAACAGAACGATTTATATTGAAATTATTTGAACCTATTGTGAATAAAAAAGCTATTAAAATAGAGTTTATTTCCAATAAGCAACCACTCTTTTTATACTTAATTCCATAAATATTTTTGTTTTATTAAAACATGTAAAAATATTTAAATTAAAGGTTTTTTTAGCTAAAATTAAGCTTTTAAATTTTAGGAGCTTATTTTGAGAATATTATTTATATTAATTATATTTATAATTACTTTTTTATATTCTGCTGAAATCAAAGAGAATAAATGGCGAAATGGTGAAACTCTTTTAACATTTTTTAAAAGATATAAAATACCTTTAAATTTATATTATAATTTAGATAAAGAAGAACAAGAGTTAGTAAGTGAAATTGTTGCTGGTGTAGAGTATCAACTACTTTATGATGAAGATGATAAATTAGAACAGATATTAATACCAATTGGAGATGAGTCACAAATACATATAGTAAATAGTGATGGAAATTATAGTTTATCAATTATTCCTATTTCGTATATACAAAAAAATGAGCGACTTGTAATTAATATTAAAAATTCTCCATATATAGATATAGTAAGAGCTACAAACAGCTCTGTGTTGGCAAATGAGTTGTTAAGTGCTTTCAAAGGTGGAGTTAATTTCAAAAATTTGAAAAAAAATGATACTTTAGTAATTGTATATAATCAAAAAATAAGACTTGGCAGACCTTTTGGAACTCCTCAAATAAAAGCTTCTATGCTAAAAACAAATAATAAAGAGACTTTTGTATTTTTGTATGAAGATAAATATTATGATGAAGATGCAAAAGAGATAGAAAATTTTTTACTAACAACTCCTGTAACTGGTGCTAGAATATCATCTACATTTAGCTTAAATAGATACCATCCTGTATTAAAAATTTATAGACCACATTTTGGTGTTGATTATTCAGCACCAGTTGGAACTCCTGTAAAAGCTGCTGGAGATGGTAAGATAACTTTTAGAGGTGTAAAAAATGGATATGGAAATACTATCGAAATAGCTCACATGAATGGCTATAAAACTATTTATGCTCACTTAAATAGTTTTAACAAATCTATAAAAGATGGTAGATTTATTAAAAAAGAGCAAGTTATAGGTTATGTTGGTTCAACAGGACTTAGTTCTGGTCCTCATTTACATTTTGGTTTATATAGAAATAATAAACCTATAAATCCGCTAATATCTATTAAAGTGGAAAATTTACTGATTACTGGTAAAGATAGAGAAAAATTTTTAGATTACACAAAACAGATGAAATCGGAAGTTTATAGTGCAATAGCAGATAATATAAAAGCTACAAAATATGAAAGAATAGAGTATCATGTAAAGCTAAATGAGCAACATATCAATAAAGATTATAGTACAAAAGTACATAATTAAAAAATAAAAAAAGGGATTGTCATGATAAAGTTTTATGTACAAGATAATAGCAAAATTGGTATCTTTGACTTAGAAGAGATTATTGAAAATCCCCCTTTGAAAGAGAAAATTATTTGGGTAGATATGATTTCTCCTACAATATCTGAAATAAGATATATTACTACAAACTATCAAGTTGAATTTCCTACAAAACAAGAGACAGAAGAGATAGAGATAAGTTCAAGATATTGGGAAGAAGATGATAATATCACAATAAATAGCTACTTTTTAATAAATGAAAAAGATAATCCATATAATGAAACAGTATCATTTATCTTAACAGATGAATTTTTAATAACTATCAGATACAAAGAGCTTAGAACATTTGATGAGTGTACTAAAAAAATATTATCAACACCAAGAGCATTTAAAGATGGTTATTATGTTTTTAGTAATATTTTAGATATTAGAATTGATGCTGATGCTGATATTTTAGAATTTTTATCACGGGAGATAACAAGGCTTAGAAAACAGGTTTTTTCTGACTACTCTAATGATGATGAAGAGATATTAGAGTCAATCTCTTTATATGAAGATTTGAACATGAAAGTTAGAGAAAATTTAATGGACAAACAACGAATACTCTCTTCATTTCTTCGTTCAGATAAAATTTCATTAAATTTAAAAGAGGAGGTAAAAATCATGTTAAAAGATATTATCTCACTTGTAGATTATACAGAGTTCAATTTTGAACGGTTAGACTATTTACAAAATGTATTTGTTGGTTTGCTTAGCATTGAACAAAATAAAGTTATAAAAATATTTACGGTTGTATCCGTAATATTTTTACCACCAACTTTAATAGCTAGTTTATATGGCATGAATTTTCAATTTATGCCAGAATTAAATTGGAAATTTGGTTATCCATTTGCAGTAGCTCTCATGATAATATCCTCAATACTACCTATTTATATATTTAAACGAAAAGGATGGTTATGAGTTTTGAGCTGATTAGTGATTTTAATCTATCTGATTTGGATAATTCTAAATATATAAAACTCAAAAAAGCTAAATTCAAACAACAAAATATTATTAGAGAGTGGGATTTAATAGAGGTACACAACTCTGTTGCAACACTGCTATTTGATGATATAAATGATGAGTTTATTTTAGTTAAACAGTTTCGACCACCAGTTTATTTGCAAAATAGAGATGGTTTTACATATGAACTTTGTGCTGGAATTGTAGATAAACCAAAACCACTTATAGAGATAGCAAAAGAGGAGATTTTAGAAGAGACAGGATATGATGTTAATATAAATAATATACAAAAAATAACCTCTTTTTATACAAGTGTCGGCTTTGCTGGTTCAAAACAAGAGCTATTTTTTGCAGTAGTAAATGACTTCTTAAAGGTAAACGAAGGTGGCGGAAATTTAGATGAATATGAACTTATCGAAGTTGTAAAATTAAAAAAAGAGAGAGCAAAAGAGTTTATGTTTGATGAAAATATAGCTAAAACACCAGGGCTTATGTTTGCTTTCATGTGGTTTTTTGAAAACGAAAAAGAGTTAATCAAAAAATAAGAGAATAAACTCTTATTTTTTATATAGATTTTGCAAACTCTAAAAAGATATTTCTACTCTCTTTAGGTCCTGGACTTGCTTCTGGGTGGTGTTGGACGCTAAAAATATTTTTATTTTTATATTTTACACCTTCTATTGTTCCATCAAATAGATTTATATGTGTTATTTCTGCAATTTCTGTTATATTATCTGGTACATTGTAGTTATGATTTTGAGCCGTTATTTCTACAAAGCCAGTTTTTTGATTTTTAACAGGGTGGTTTCCACCATGTTGTCCAAATCTTAACTTATATGTTGGATAACCACTTGCAATAGATAACAGCTGATGTCCTAAACATATCGCAAACATAGGCACATCTGCATCAATTAATTTTCTAATTTCAACATGCTCTTTTTTCAAAATCAGCGGGTCACCTGGTCCATTTGACAAAAACACACCTTTTATTTCACCACTTTTATATCTATTTATAAGCTCATCGCCACTAAAATCATTTGGCATAACTTCAACTTCTAAACCAACCTCTGTCAATTCATTTAAAATATTTCTTTTTATACCAAAATCAATGGCTACTATTTTTTTTCTATTTTCTTGAGGTTTATTATATGAAAGTGTCTCTGTATTCCAAACACCACTATCATGAATGTACGATTTTTTTGTACTAACCTCTTCAATGTAGTTAATATCCTCTATTCTAGGAGATTTTTCAAGCATTGCTTTTAACTCATTTTTATCAGAAATTTCAGTAGATGCAATCATCATACAAGCACCGCTATCTCGAAGTTTTTTAGTGATATATCTTGTATCCACATGACTTATGCCTAAAGCACCCTGCTCTTTTAAAAATTCGCCTAAAGATTTTTCACCTCTAAAGTTTGAAAAATTTTCATTATAGTTTCTAACAATCATACCTTTACAAAAAACAGCTTTACTTTCCATATCATCGCTATTTGTACCAACATTTCCAATCTCTGGCATAGTAAATGTGACAAACTGTCCAGCATAACTAGGGTCTGAAATAATCTCTTGATACCCTGTAATTGATGTATTAAAAACTATCTCACCAACTTTTGTGCCATCACTTCCAAAACTAAGCCCCTCTAAATATATACCATTTTCTAAATAAAGCCATATCTTTTTCATAGTAAACCTCTTTTTTTAAGTTCTTCTTCGTACAACTTTTGAAACACTATATCATACTCTTCGGTTCCTGGAATTAAAGGTCTTTTGTAGTTTTCTATCTTTTCGATTACAACCACTTCAAGCTCTTCAAATGATTTTAAATATAACTCTATTGCATTATATATAATATTTTTTATTCTATTTTCACTGCCTGAAAATGAAATAAGCCCTTTTTCTAACAGTGTATTTAAAATTTCATGAGATATATGGTTATATCTATCATCTCTTGACAAGATTATTCCAAACTCTGGTGCAAGTTTTTTCTTTGCAAGCCAAAAGAGTTGCTTATAATCAGCTCTATAAAACTCTATATCTTCCTCATTTTTTTCTAAAATTTCTCGAACCTTCTCTTCGAGTTTCATTTCATTTTTAATATCTTGTATCAAGATTTCTTCAGCTATCTTTTTTACACTATCAAGCCCTTTCGTCATCTCAACCAAATTTGACTTAAATAAGTCAATACCGATTTTATTTGCGATATATGGTGCATGAGGTAATCTTACTCTCATAAAGTTGCCTTGTGTCAAATTTTAAAAAAGATTGTATCTAACTATTGGTAAAAATTTAATGAATTTAAATTGGCTTTGGTGGCTCTTTTTCATTTTTGTCGCTATTTTGTATATTTTGGTTATCGTTTTGAGTCCTGTTTTTAGTTTCATTATTGTCAAAAGGCGGTCCTTTTTTCAATAAGAGTGTTAATTCGGCCGCTTTTTGAGCATCCATTTTTGCAAAAATTGCACTTAAATTTTTTACATCTAAATTAAACAGTATTGTAGCAGCTTTATTTGGTTCCATGTTTTCAATTATTGGAGCAGAAGCAGAAGCTTTCATTTTTGAGTATGTTTCAGCAATTTTATCATCTTTTGCTTTTTTAATATCTTCAAGCACTTTTTTATTATCATCTAACATTTTTTTAATGTTACTCTCTTTTTTTGATATATCAGCCATTGTCTTATTTAATTCAGACTCTTTTTTATTTAAAACTTCCTCTTTTTGTTCAAGCATAGCTTTTGTAGCAGCTTGTAGTGCCTCAAGTGATTGCTGTTGTTCATCAATCTTTTCTATCTCCAATACAAGCTCTTTTTTTCGCTCTTCAAATATTTTATTACAATCCAATAACTTAGATTTCTCTTCAAGTTCTGCTTCTTGTGCAAACAATAAAATATTTAAAAACATTAAAATATATATAATTTTCAAATCTGTTCCTTATTTATAAAAATTGCCTCTTTTGAATTTCCATCTCAATCTCTCTCTTTTTTATAAAGCATGACAGAAATTTCATCTAACATTTTTGCCTCTTGAAGTTTTAACTCTTTTACTCTTTTTTGAACCTCTATATCATGAAGGTATTTCATCTTTTCAAGTTCAATATTTGCTTGTTTATATTTTTGTTGAATCGAAATTTTAGTTTGATTAAATGCTTGAAGTTCATGTTCAGCTTGTTTTTTTTCATGAAACATTAGCAAAACATTTTCGTTTAATAATTTTAACATACTAAAACTGCCACCAGTTGGCAAATTGATAGAATCTATTTCAAAGGAGATTTTGTTTATCTCCTCTTTTTTTGAAGCAATTTTATTATTTATTTTTACAAGTTCACCTTCGATTTTATCGAGTTCTTGTTTTTTGATTTTTACAATTGGAGAAAATTTACTTTTCATTTCATGAAAATTGTATCTTCTCTATCTGGGCTTGTAGAGATAAGACCAATTTTTGTATCAACAAGCTTTTCTAACTCTAAAACATAATCTTTTGCATTTTGCGGTAGTTTGTCAAACTCTCTAACACCTTTTGAGCCATTCCAACCATCAAACTCTTTATAAATAGGAGTTACATTTTCCAAATCAAACGGAACAAAGTCAATCTTTTCTCCAAAATATTCATACCCAACACAAACTTTTATCTTTTCAAAACCATCTAATACATCAAGCTTCATGATTGCCAAATCATCGCAACCATTTAATTTACAAGCATATTTTGTAGCAATAGCATCAAACCAACCACATCTTCTAGCTCGACCTGTTGTTGTACCAAATTCATGACCATTTGTTCTTAATATATCACCTTCGCCTGAAAAATCTTCTGTTGGAAAAGGTCCATTTCCTACTCTTGTACAGTATGCTTTTGCTATTCCTGTTACATTTCCTACTGATTTTGGACTAAGCCCAATACCGCTACATGCACCAGCAGCTATTGTATTTGAACTTGTAACAAACGGATATGTTCCATGGTCGATATCAAGCATTGTACCTTGAGCCCCTTCAAGAAGTAGCTTTTCATTTTTTTCTAACAACTCCCATGTTAGTTTTGTAGTATCAACAATAAACGGTTTTAATTTTTTCGCATACAGTTCAAGTTCAAAAAGCAATTCATTTTTGTTTGGTAAATTTATATCAAGTGCTTTAAAGTATGAGCTGTTTTGTTCAAAATATTCAAAAATCTTTTCACAAAGCTTATTTGTATCTTTCAGCTCCCCTATTCTATGCCCACTTCTTGAGATTTTATCGCTATATGAGGGTCCAATGCCTCTACC
>JACAEZ010000125.1 GCA_013388565.1 Campylobacterales bacterium
GCATTAATCCTATTGATAATAATTCTTTTATCAATTAGACTTTACTAAAAGTCAAAGAGGGTAAGTCTGATTAACTTACCCTTTGGGTTAATGCTATCGAGATTGTAAAAGTTTTTAAGATTTTTTTATCAAAAGATTTTCTAAATCGCTTTTTGCATCGCTTGTTAAATGTAAATTGAAATTCTCAACCAAAAAGTTTAAAATGTCACTATTTACAAATTGTGGTGGTTTTGGGCCAATATAGATATTTTTAACACCTAAACTAAATAGTGCCAAAAGAATAATTACAGCTTTTTGCTCCATCCAGCTTAAAACTATCGAAATTGGTAAATCATTTATTGGAGTATTTAGGGCTTGGCTTACTGCCATTGCAATATGCACAGCTCCGTTACTATCATTACATTGACCTAAATCTAAATATCTTGGAATGTCTGTTCCTTCAATCATGCCAAAATCAATATCATTAAATCTAAATTTTCCACAGCTTGAAGTGATAATCACTGTATCTTTTGGCAACATTTGAGTTAGTTCTCTATAATATTCACCACCTTTTCCAGGGGCATCACAACCTGCAACTACAAAAAATTGTGATATTTTGCCACTTTGAATAGCCTCTAAAATTTGTGGAGCAAGAGTTAAAATAGTTTTATAATGATGTCCTGTAACAAGTTTTTCATCTGAATTAAAACCATCTACATCTGGCAAAGACAAAGTTTTTTCAATTAATGCACTAAAATCATCATTTTCTATCTTTGTAGCTCCATCAACTCCTACGATTTTATAAGTAAATAGTCTATCCAAATAGCCACACTCTTTTTTTGGCGGAACGATACAGTTTGTATTTACTACAATTGTCCCTTTAAAATCCTCAAAAAGTTTTGTTTGGTCAAACCAAGCTTTACCAATATTTCCCTTTAAGTGAGGATATTTTTTTAACTCTGGATAACCATGAGCTGGTAACATTTCAGAGTGAGTATAGATATTTATACCTTTACCTTCTGTAGCTTCAAGTAAGTTTTTAAGCATTTCAAGATTATGACCACTAACTAAAATCGCCTTGCCTTCTACTTTGTTTTGAGTTACAGTTATTGGTTTTGGAATTCCAAAAGCTTTTGTGTGAGCTTCGCTTAATAAATCCATAACTTTAACTCCAGCACTTCCTACTTTTATGAGTTGTGCAATATGCTCATCAAAATTGAAATTCACATTTGTCAAAGTAAAATACAGAGTCTCACTCATGACATCATCAACCTCTTTACAGATTTGCGGATTTAGTTCGTTTAAATGTTCTCGATATGCACTAAGCCCTTTTAAACCAAATATCATAATATCTTGAAGTCTTGATTTTGTAGCATCTTTGCCACAAGTACCTACTGTTTGACCACCAGCTCCACAACCATCAACCATTGACATTTCACATTGATAACAAAATATATTCAAACTCATTTTAAACTTCCTTTTATTTTTTTTACAGCGGAAGTTTAAAAGAAATAGTTTTTTTAGTCATTGATTGAAGTCAATGATATTTAAAATCTAACAAATCCAGCAAAACCTTGATTTATTAAAATTGCTCCATTTTTATTATCTAAAACAACTTGAGGTTTTAATCTCTCTCTTGGAAAAATGTTGTAAATCTTTATACCTTTTTTTTCTACATTCTCATGAGAATTATAGTTTGTAGATGTTTTGACAAGCTCTTCACCAACAAACCCTTTTTTGCTTGTTAAATCATTTGCACTTAATAGTGATAAAAAAATTGTAAAAGTAATAGTTACTTTTTTCATGATTAGTTATTCTCCACTATTTTTGTATTTCTAGTTTGAACAGATGGTACTGCTTTTTGTTCTATAAATTTATAGTTTTTAAAAAGTGTGTCACCTTTTCCATTTACACTTTTTACAACAGATTTTGGTACAAATATTTGAGCAGATGACATAACAGTATTTGAATCTAGTTCTATCAATCTAGCATTTATACTAAGCCCATCTTCATATTTTGTAAATGTTCCTGATAAAATGTAATTAATTTTATGATTTTTTATCAATTTTTTTACATCTCTGCTGAAAATATAGTCACCAAAAGCATCTATTTTAATATCTGGCATTGTTTTAAAATCTATAATCTTAAAACCTCTAACTTGCATTTCATGAATTAAATTTTCACTTAATACATTTCCAAATTTTGTACTTTGTGAAAAATCTTCTATATTTACAAATGATGTTATACCTATTGGAGTATCTTTAATGTTATAAAAATCTTTATTTTGACCAAGTTGGTCAGCTATTGAAGAGGCAACTTGATTAATAATCCCTGCTGAATTTGTTTGTGTATTATAGTAGTATGGCTGTACTGCATACGAATTAAATGGATAATTTTCAGCAGTTAAAAAGCTTACAGAAATCAACGATAGTGTTAAAACTTTTTTTAAACTTTTCATCTGCAACCTCCATCTACACAACAACTATTTTCTCTAACTGTCACAGGAAAATCTTGACAATCTCCACAAATACCTTTATATACAACAGTTTTATGTTTTAATGGACATTCACTTACATCTGTTGTATAGTATTTAATCTCTGGTCTATCATCGCAACTGTTACACACTACATCATTACTTTTTTTTGATTGAGTAACAATAATCTCTTTTTCACTCTTTTGAGAAATAGAGACAACTTGCTCTTTTTCAGAACAACCAGTAAACAATATACTAGCTGTTATTAAGCAATACAAATAACTCCTTTTATTTAAAAGCATTAAAAACTCCTTTTTTGATGATATCAAATATCGTCAAAAGAGTATTTTTGTTTAAAAAAAAATATTAGATAGATTAAAAAAATATTATAAATATTATTAATTTTAAATTATTTTTATTTATGTAATTTTTATTTAATTTGTTGTAGTATTTTTGTTAAATTTTATATAGTAATTTGTTTATTAAAAGTTACTAATAACTAATTTCTAAAGAAATGGGATAAATAGTTATATATTTTATTTTTGCTTTAGTTAAATAAATAGTCACGAAAATATAATTGTTTACTATTTATTAATTTTTAAAAACAATCTTAAATATTTATAACTATAATAAGTAAC
>JACAEZ010000177.1 GCA_013388565.1 Campylobacterales bacterium
AAATTTTTTCTTAAATTTATACAAATAGCAAATATTTCATGTGCTTTTATATTACTGCTTACCAAAAAAAATATAAACTGTTTTACATTAGGACAATCACCTATTTTTCTCTCATCAGAAATAGCATTTATAAAATAGTCTAAAATAGAAAACCCATAATTATTTTTGAAAAAAACACTCTCTATTTTAAATTTATCAAATAATCTCACAACATTACTTTCACTTATCCAACAATCAACAATTTTATGTTTATGACTATTTAAATAGTGAATTATTTGTTTAAGATTTTTCAACTAAAAACCTAGTTTTGTTTTTTCTTAGTAGTTGGTTTTTCATATCTGCTTTTTTGTTTAGTCTCTGGCATTTTCTCTTCAACAACATAAAAATTGCTTCTAGTTACAACTTCTGTGTTTTTAACCTCTTTTTCACTCGAAACTTGTATCAAATCTATCTTATCTTTAACCTCTTTTGGAGGAGTCTCTTTAACTACTGGCTTAGCCAAATTTGGAGTATCTTTAATCTCTTTTGGAACCTCTTTTTTTGGATTAAACAGATTATTTATATCATTTAAAAGAGTACAACCGCTAAATAATAAACAACAAGATATTATCAAAGCATGATTTAACATTTTCATGAAACATTCCTTAATTTAAATTATTTTAAGCGGTATATTATCAAATTTTTTAATAAACTATAGTTAAAATCAAAGTTATATCTTTATAATTATTGCAAAACATTAGATAAAAAACAAAAATAACTTGACAAGACTAGACTCAATTTAGTATAATTACATTGGCAAACTAGTAAGAGTAGTGCTAAAAGGATAAGCTTTGATAGATAAAAAAGAGTTGATTTTGGATTCCATTATTAAAGAGTATTTAAAAAGATTTGAACCAATTGGAAGTGAATATCTAAAAGAACAACTCGAAATAAAAATTTCACCTTCATCTATTCGAGGTTATTTCAAAAAGCTTGAAGATGTTGGTTTTTTAATGCAAGTACATATTAGTAGCGGACGAATACCGACTGCTGTAGCTTTAAAAAGATATTGGGAAAACAGATTACTTCCACTACAAACATTAGATATTGGAAGTTCGGTAAATTTAAAAAACTCATCTAACAAGACGAACATATACTTTGTAGCAAAATTTAAACCAAATAATAGATTTTTAGAGGTCATTAATGCAAACAATAAATATTTGGTTTTAGTTTTTGAAAATACAGAGGTTTTAATAGAATATTCGGAAGTTTTAGAAAAAGCTTTGAGTAAGTTTATTAACTTTTCGCTTGATGACTTGATAGAGATTAGTTATCAAATAGGAGCTCACACCCTACATAAAAAACTCAAAAGTGCCATTAAAGAACAAAGAGTCGAGCGGTCAAAACTTGATGAACTTGTAAATATTTATACAAATTTCAACATGAAGCAAGATAACTTTTCAGATGCTATTGATGGTGAATTGATAGATAAATTGCAAGATGGAATATATTTTAATTTGTATGCAGATAATGGTTATATGATGATTAAACAAAATGCTATAATAGAAGATGAATTTGCAAAATTGTTAATTGTTGGAACTATTTATAGAGATTTTGAACAGTTTTTTGAAATTATTAAATCATAAAAAAGGAGTGTCATGAACGAAAAAACAGAGATAAATCAAGAAGAGTCTTCACAGGTAGAAAATGTTGAAATCTGTTGTGAAGCTGAACAAGCTTGTATTGAGGAGGCTACATTAAATGAGATCAGCTCACTTCAAGAAAAACTAAAAGAGTCTGAAGATAAGTTTTTAAGAGCTTATGCGGAGTTTGAAAACTCAAGAAAAAGAATGGAAAAAGATAAATATGCAGCGGTTGATTATGCAAATGAGAGTTTTGCAAAAGATTTACTTCCAGCATTAGACTCACTAGAGTTAGCAATAAACTCTATAAAAGATGAAGATGTTGAAGGTAGTGAAGTTTTGAAAAAGCTAAAAGAGGGAATTGAGATAACAATAAATCAATTCAATAGAGCATTTTCAAAACATGGCATTGAAAATATATCAACAGGTGGGGAGTTTGACCCACACTCTCATGAAGCGGTTATGCAGGTGGCATCAGATGTTCATGAAGAGGGTTCTATCGTATCGGTATTTCAAAAAGGGTATAGATATAAAGATAGACTATTAAGACCAGCAATGGTTAGTATCTGTAAAAAATAAAATTTAAATTAAATAAGGGAGATAACAATGGGAAAAGTATTAGGTATTGACTTAGGAACAACAAACTCTTGTATGGGTATTTTCGATAACGGTGGCTATAAAATCATAGCTAATAAGGAGGGTAGAAATACAACTCCATCAGTTGTAGCTTTTACAGATAAAGGTGAGATTTTGGTAGGTGAACCAGCTAAAAGACAAGCTATCACAAACCCAGAAAAAACGATTTATTCTATAAAAAGAATTATGGGGCTTATGTCAAATGAGCAAAAAGCACAAGAGGCAAAAACAAAAGTAGGCTATAAAATCGTTGATAGAAACGGTGCAGCAGCTGTTGAAATCGCAGGTAAAGTCTATACTCCACAAGAGATAAGTGCAAAGATTTTAGCAAAACTAAAAAG
>JACAEZ010000003.1 GCA_013388565.1 Campylobacterales bacterium
ATATATAGTGGTGTTGAAAATTTAGAGCTTAGTGGTTGGTTTTATGATGTTGATACAATCTCATCTATCGCTTATGCTGATGGAGTCTATTCAAAAGAGTTAGAAAATCTCTCTTATGAAATTGGATTACAATTTGCAAATTTTGGCGAATTAGATGTAAGCTTGGTTGATGGGAGTGTTTATGGTGCAATGGCGAGTTTAAGTTTTAATAATCTAACATTAAGTGGAGCTTATAATAGTTCATCAAATGATGATGGAAAATTTGCAATCAACGGTTTTGGTGGTGGTCCATATTTTACATCAATGGATGAGATGACAATTGATGGAATAAATGATGCAAAGGCTTACATGATAGGTTTGGGCTACAATCTTTCATCTATTATGCCTCATGATGTGGCTATTGATTTAGCTTATGGGGTGTTTGAAGATGGTGATAATTTGCAAGAAACAAAAGAGATGGATATTGTATTAAGCGGTAATTTGACGAATGAGTTGTCAATGGAAGTTATTTATGCAAATATTGAAGATGATAAAGATAGCTTAAATGATGACCTTAATTTTGATAGAGTAGTAGCTCGTGTTAATTACAGTTTCTAAAAAATTCGAGCAGTGTTGAAGGAAAAAAAGATGAAATTAAATGAAGCTCCGATAAATAAAATTTTTGAAATTTCAAAAATAGAGGCAAATGAGCCGATAAAAAGCAGACTTCTAGCTATGGGGTTTGCTAAAGGCAATAGAGTCTCTATTTTGGATTTTACACTATCAAGACAGACATATGATGTCTTAATAGAAGATACAAAAGTGGCAATTAGAAAAGAAGAAGCCCTTTGTATCGAACTAAAGGATATGTCATGAATAAGATAAAAGTGGCACTTGTCGGTCAGCCAAATGTTGGAAAAAGCCATCTTATAAACTCTATCACAGGAGCTACACTTCATGTTGGAAATTTTTCTGGTGTGACTGTGGAGAAAAAAGAGGTTGTTTTTACAAAAGAGAACCATGAAATAACAATCACAGATTTGCCAGGGCTTTATAGCTTAAATGCTTATTCGCCAGATGAACAAGTTACAAAAGATTATATAATAAACCAAGATTATGATTTGATTGTCAATGTTGTTGATGCAAATGCACTTCAAAGAAATTTAGCTCTTACATTGCAACTACTTGATAGTGGTAAAAAGGTTGTTTTAGCCATCAACATGATTGATGAGATTGAAAAAATCGGTGGTTCTATAAATGGTGAAGAGATTTCAAAACTTTTAGGAATTCCAGTTGTGTTAGTTTCTGCTAAACAAAAAAAAGGGATAGATAAACTAACTCAAAAAATTCTTGAAATGTACACATTTGGAAAACCATCAGATAAAATTCAATATGACATAAATGTAGAAAACTCTATAAAAGAGATTAGTGATGTGCTTGAAAAAGGACATTTTGAGCCTAAGGTTGCTAGATTTTATGCGATAAGATTGTTTGAAAATGATGAAGATATTTACAAAAAAATTCATGATAAACCAATATTTTTAGAGCTTCATGATAAATATTTAAGAGAAAAAGATAACATTGCAACACTTCATGGTGAAAGCGATTCCCAAACAGCACTTTCAGGTGCTAGAGTTTCGGTTACAAAATTTATCTGCCAAAAAGCTTTGAGTGTTCCACATCTTGATACAAGTGATGAAAAGGTTGATAATTTACTAATTCATAGAATGTTAGGACTTCCAATATTTTTGTTTTTAATGTGGGGGCTTTTTCAAGCAACATTTTTGTTAGGTGAGTATCCAATGGGACTTATCGAAGAGGCATTTGGATTTTTGAGTGAAAAAAGTGCCCAAATTTTACCAGAAGGTACATTTAGCAGTGCAATATCAGAAGGTTTCATTCCAGCAGTTGGGGCTATTTTATCATTTTTGCCAAATATTTTAATTTTGTTTATGGGGTTAAATCTACTTGAACAAACGGGATATATGGCAAGGGCTGCATATTTGCTTGATGGCACACTCAAAAAGTTTGGTCTTCATGGAAAGGCATTTATTCCAATGGTGACTGGTTTTGGATGTTCTGTTCCTGCTTATATGGCAGCTAGAACTTTGAAAAATCCAAAAGATAAATTAATAACAATGCTTGTTATTTCATTTTTTTCATGTTCAGCTAGACTTCCTGTTTATGTACTATTTATCAGTGCATTTTTTGAAAGTTCAAGTGCTGGAAATATCTTGTTTTTGATTTATATAGGTGGAGCTATTATGGGACTTATCATGGCTAAGATTTTGAGACTTTCACTATTTAAAGGCGAAGCAGAACCGTTTGTTATGGAGATGCCAAAATATAGATTTCCATCAATCAAAGGGCTTTTTAGAGATTTGCAGATAAAAGCTATGATATTTATCAAAAAAGCAGGTATTTTTATCGGTCTTACATCTATTGTTATTTGGTTGCTTAGTGCTTATCCGAAAAATGAAGTTATAGAAGCAGAATTTAGTGCAAAAATAGAAAATGCTATAAACGATAAAGAGAAAGCAAAGCTCGAAATAGAGATGTCTTCAGCACTTATGGAGCAAAGTTATATCGGTGTGATTGGAAAAGCAATTCAGCCAATTTTTGCACCACTTGGATTTGATTGGAAACTATCAGTTGCTACTGTTACAGCACTAGCTGCAAAAGAGGTGGCAGTTGCTACTTTGGCTACACTAAACAAAGTAGAAGCTACAGATGAGCCAACAGAGAGCTTGATAGCTACGATTAGAGAGAGTGTAGATTTTAAAACCGCTATGGCTTTCATGGTAATTATTATGATTTATTCACCATGTTTGGCGGCTATGAGTACATTTTTGTCTGAAGTACTTGAAGTAAAATGGAGAGTCTTTTATATTCTTTATCCAAATATCTTAGCTTGGATATTGGCTTATTTAACATATAATGTTTTAGCTATTTTAGGGTTTTAAGGTTTATTATGACTATATGAAACTAATTATCTTTTCATGAATTCAAATGGTATTATAGATATACTAAAAACTATTACTTATCCAACGAATGAACTAAATTTTTAAATTGATATATTTGTAAAACATCGTATTGAAGGATGTTACAAGCTATTTTAAATATTAAAAGATTTAGGTTATTTGATGGTGTAGTAATAGTTTATTGGTTAAATCATAGATTATTTTATTAAAGCTGATTTTTCCATATTTGCACTATGATAAATAGTAGTGTTATATTTTTTTGAATACAATCTTAAAAGCATATATTGCATAGTAGGTTCTATTGAGTGTTTAAACCAAGCATTATTACTTATTGCAATCATGAACTTTGGACTATTTTCATACAATCTATCGACAGTTGCTTCATAACATATCGCATTTCTAAATGTAACACCTTTTATTTTTATATCAACTACCTCTTTTGCTTGTTCAAAATCTTCAGCACCGTTGAAAAAAATATCGTTTAAATATCTTGCCATGAATTTTGGTAGTGGAATTTTTTCGCCAAATGGTACAAGTTCTACTTTGTTTGCTATTGTGAAATTTCCATCTTCAAAGATATAGTTTGAGTTATAAAATTTATCATCTTCAAACCTTAATGCACCAGTTACAATTGTAATTTTTTTACTTCTTTCAAGCAATAATTCAACCATTTTTTCTTCAATATTCAAATATGTAGGAAAAGCATTTTCTGGGAAGATAATAGCATCATAGCCATCTTTTATTGCATTATCTATCATTTTAAAATTTTCTAACACTATATCAATCAACTTTTCTCTATCCCATTTTATCTCTTGAGGGATAGATGTAGATGTGATTAAAATATTTAGATTGTTTTCATTAGGTGTTGAATTGTCAAATTTGATTATTGAAAGAGCCATTAAAACAGCTGATACACTATACTTAAAATTTGGATAAAAAATTTTATTCTCTTTTGACATAGCAATTGCAAATATCAAAAGTATAAATTGCCATTTTTGAACTTCAAAAAAAGAGTCCAGCAATAAAATTTCCATTTGAAACCAATTAAATCCAAATGGATTTATGTAACCTACTATTGATAAAAATAGAGCTTTTAAAAAAAAATTTTCTACAAAAAAGCCTATAAAAAATATCAATCCATAAACAAAAGCAACAAATAAAATTATAAATGGTATCAAATATGGTAAATCATAATAGATAAAGCTAAAACTAATCCAATAAAACCAAAAAAGCCCTATTAAAAAACCAAATGAAAATGCTTTATATTTA
>JACAEZ010000036.1 GCA_013388565.1 Campylobacterales bacterium
GTTAGTGCTATGATTGGGTTTATTAGGTGGTATTTTTCTCCTTCGTATAGTTGGGTTGAATAGTTTTTGGCTGCATTGTAGAGTACTCTTTTTTCGAATGATGGAAAGTTTAGTACTTGCATTTCTATTATTACTGTTGTATTGTTGTTTAGTTTTGCTTTTACATCTAAGAATGTATCTTTCATGCCTTCTATGAGTGGTATATTGTATGGGTCCACTATGTTTAGGTCGTCTATTTTTAGGGTGCTGTTGTTGTATATTATTGAGTTTAGAAAGCTTATGAGTATGTGTTTGCTTTTGTCACTTCCAAATACTTTTTTGAAGGCGTAGTCTGTTTTTACGTCTAAAAATCTCATGGGTTTCCTTTTTGGTTTGTTTTTTGATTATCCTATGGCTATAATTTATATACTCCATGTTTTTGAATAATTAGCTACTATAGTTGAAGTAAAAATCGCTCTTATTAATACTCTTTTTTTGATTTATGATTGAGAATGAAAAGCGAATAATTTTTTAATAGTAATATTCTATCAAAATCATATCTTAAATACTCACAAACTATTCAAATATTGTAATTTGACATTTTTTTATTATAAGTCACTGGATTTTAATACTATATCAATAACTTTTAAGTAAAATAGTAAAAATTATTAAAAAGAGGTCTCATGAACGCAACCATGAAAAAAGTAAACTCTATGACAAAAGCCCATTTGAACAATATAATGCAAATTATGGTATTTAAGTTAAATGATAACTCTTTATATGGTATAAATGTATCAAAAATAAAATCTATAGAAGATTTTAAGCGATATAAACTTGTAAAAAATGATATTGGTGCTAGTAGTAAAGGCAATTTAAATAGTGTTAAAAATAGCAATATTTTAGAAGGGTATATAAACTATCATGATTTAGTCATACCATATTTAAATATTGAAAAATGGCTTGGAATATTTAAAGATGGAAATGAGTATAAAGTTACACTTGTATCAGAATTTAATAGACATACTATGGCTTTTGGTGTAAGTGACATCTTAAATATATTTAATGTTTCCATAAATGACCTTCAAACAACACATTTAAATAAAGATTTTATAACATATTCAGCACTTTTAGAGATTGACCATGCAAAAGAGATATGCTTTATTGTTGATGTTGAAAATCTGCTTCAAGAGGTATTTGGAGAAAAAGTTGTTGTAGAAGACCACTTAAAAAATTTAGGTTTTAATAAAGAGATTTTGATAGCAGAAGATAGTAAAAGTGCTCAAATTATAATTGATGATATACTGTTAGAAACTGGTATTAAATATCAAAAATTTAATAACGGTGAGGAGTTAATAAATTATATCTCTACTTTAGATGATAAGCAAATAGAACAAATAGGGCTTGTCATTACAGACCTTGAGATGCCAAAAAAAGATGGCTATCAAGTTATTAGTTATATTAAATCTCATGATAAAACAAAACATATTCCAGTAGTTGTAAATAGCTCTATGTCAAATGAGGGTGTAATTACAAAAACAAAAAGTGTAGGGGCTTGTGGTTTTGTTACTAAAACAAATCCTACAAAATTTATAGAACAGATAAAATTATTTATGTTAAAGTAAGTTTTGCAACAAAAAGGCGGTTATTGCTCCACAAATTAATAAACTGAACTTTAAATTGATGTATGTATATTGCATCAAATATCGTATTGAAGGGTATTATAATCTATTTTAAATATTGGAAATATTCAGATTGTTTGATGGTATAGTAATAATTACATACATTTTATATAATTATAGCAAGACTGTATCATGGCTTTTCGATACATTTTGAACAAATCAAGTTTTCATCACACTTTTGTCCACATTTACAAACATACCCTTTATGCTTTGCTGGATTTCCATACCAAAGCTCATGTTTGCCTATATTTTTTGTAATTACACTTCCTGCACCTATCATGGCATACTCTCCTATCGTTACTCCACCTATGATTGTACTATTTGCACCTATGGAGGCTGATTTTTTTATAGTAGTTTTTAAAAATTCTTTTGGATATTGTTTGCTTCGAGGCATTAAATCATTTGTAAAAGTCACATTTGGACCAATAAATACATTATCTTCTAAAGTTATTCCATCCCAAATTTGAACTCCACTTTTAATGGTTACATTATTTCCAATAATCACATCATTTTCTATCAATACTCCAGCATTAATATTACAGTTATTTCCTATTTTTGCACCTTTTAAAATAACACAAAATTGCCAGATATTTGTATTTTCTCCAATATTTTGAGATTGGACATCAGCTAATACATGAAACATTTTTAACTACTTCTAAAAATTTATTATAATCTCTTATGTAATCGCTTTCATTGTAATGTTCACTAGCTAATACAATTAAAACACAATCAAAACTAAAATTTTTCATCTCTCTCCAAATAAGCCCTTCTATAAAAAGTCCTTGATTTGGGTTGGTTAATTTTATCTCTTCTCTTTTAGTTCCATTGTCAAGTACAAAAGTACAACTGCCTTTTACTGCAATTGCGATTTGTTTAAGATTGATGTGTGCATGAAATCCTCTTTCGACACCCTCTTTTGTATCGAAAATATAGTAAACTCTTTTTATCTCAAATGGTGCATTATAGCCTTGTTCTATGGCAATTAAAGACCCTCTTTCATCGCCTAATGTTTTAAAATTTACTAATTTATAACTAGCCATTTTTTGTAATTCTCCAAAATTTATTTAGATTGACTTTATAAAATATTATAACTAATAAGATGTAAAACAAACCTTGCTTAATTTAAAAAATTTGATTATAAAGTTTGAAAATATTAGAATTGAATTTAAAAAATTATATAAGGTTTGATATGTTTGATAATTTAAATCAAAGTATTATAGATGGAATGGAGAGAGGTGTTTTAGCCACTATTGTATTTGATAATGAGATAATAAAAATAATTAAAGAGAATGTTTTTAAAAATTCTCTTTATAGAAATATTTTTGATGTCATGAAAGAGTTGTATAAAAATGGCTATCCATTAAGTGAACAAACTTTAATGGCTAAGTTGGATAGTTCTTATGAAAATGTTATATTGGATATATTATCAACAAATCCTATTATTCAAATAAAACCTATTTATGAAACTTTACTTGAAAATTATTATAAAAATTATATTGAGTATCAATTAAAAAAAGTTATATCTAGTGAAGGTAGTAGTTTTGAAAAGATAAGAGAACTTGAAAATTTAGTTCAAAAGAGTAAAGAGTTTAAAACAGAAAATGTGTTTGATTTTGTTGATTTTCTATCTGTTAAAGGGAAAAATCCTATGTTTTTTTTGGAGAATGTATTGCCTATTCAAGAGCATGAGATAAATATTATTAGTGCTCCTGGTGGGAGTGGTAAGAGTTATGTTTCTCTTTATTTAGCACTTCAATTTATTCAATTATATAGAGATAAAAGGTGCTTTTTATGGCTTAGTGAAGATGAAATTGGTGTTTCTAAAAAAAGAGCAAATAGTCTTTGTAAAATACATAATTTTAAGTTAAATAATAATATAACTGTTGCTGGTAAAGAGACTCGGGTTTTTCATTTTTTAAATAAAAATTTAATAATTCATGATAAGTTTGAGTTGATGAAAAATCAATTGAAAAATTATGATTTGATTATACTTGACCCTTTAATTGCTTTTTATGGTGCTGATGAAAATTCTAATGCTGAGGCTAGGTATTTTATGAGTATTTTAAATAAGTGGTGTGTTGATGATAATAAGACTATTATTTTAATTCATCATCACAACAAGGCTTCAATGGGCAATAAGTCTAATGCAAGGGGTGCTAGTGCTTTTATAGATGCTTGTAGAATGCACTATATTATTGAAAGAATAGACGGTGATAACAGTAGTAGAAAGTTGGTTATAGACAAAACAAACCATTTTGAAAGTGGTAAAAAAGAGTATATTATAAAATTATTTGATAATATGAAAAATATAGAGATAGTTTATAGTAAGTTAGATATGCCTTTTTTGGGAGATGAATTAGAGACTGAAATAGATGAATTATAAGGAGAAAAATATGCCTGATGAAGATAGTGAAAATAAAAGTAATATAAGTATAACAAAAAAAAGAGTTTCAAAAAGATTATCTTTATTGGTTGATGATATTCCAAAAAAACAGTATAGTTTGTTTGATACAAAACAGAAAATAAAAGAGTCAACATCAACTATGATGGATTTAAGAGTTAGCCCTTTTATGCCTGTAGATAAAATATCTCATAATAGTGCATTGGCTAAAGAGTTTACATTAAATAAGAATATTTTGCGAAGAGAGACTGCTTTTGGAATTGTAGAGATAAGAAACAGATTGTTGACTCAATATCATAAACTTATATTAGATTGTATTATGGTTCATAATATTAAATCTGTCGTTTATAAGGGTACTATAGCTATATATTTTAGTATTTATGATATAGCTAAACAGCTTAATTTGGAGTGGAATGGAAAGACTCAAAGAAATATTCAAGAAGCAATTGAATATATTAAAGATGTTGTTATAGTTAGGACTGATATAGATAATCCAACAATAACTTCTAGTTATAATATTATTCAAGAAATGAAATATAGTTCAAAAGAACAAGCTTATGTTGTTGTGCTGTCTTCTCAATATGCTGAATATTTTAATAAAACAATATCTATAAATTATAATAAAAGATTAGATGAATTAATAGCTATAAAAGGTAAAGGAAGTGCCTTAGCTAGGGCTATTATAGAGTTTTTTATAACTCATGATACTAGTAATAATAATATTCAACGAATGGGTTTAATCCAACTACTTGAGACTATAAATTATCCTTGTCAAACACAAAGACAACTCACATCAGCAAAGCAATATATAAAAAACTACGAAAGAGAGATTCAAAAATTTAATATAAAGTATTACCATAAAGCAGAATTTTTTGAATACACAGGTACAAGTGATATAAAATTTATACCTCCTTTGGAAGGAATTATTGAATAAAATTTAATGCAATTAATATAATTTTTTTTAATAATTATTGTATATTTTTTGCTCTAAAAATATTAGTTTAAATTATTATATTAATAATATTAACTTATTTTAAGTCAATATTAAGTTTCAAAAAAATGCTTTAAACACTCTATGCCATCGAGCCTATCACCCAAAGTACATGTCATACACCCAAAGTACATCAACTTACACCCAAAGTACACTAGTGTTAATTTTTTTACACCCAAAGTACACTATGTAGCAAAATTGATTTTACACCCAAAGTACACCAACATTTTTAATATTTTTTTCAAAAAAATTTTATTTACAAGTTAAAAAACACCAAAAAATAAGGCATTTTGCTAGTATTACAAAAGTCAGTTACACCCAAAGTATTCGCCTTACACCCAAAGTACATCAACGTTACACCCAAAGTACATCAAAATTGAATTTTTTTACACCCAAAGTACATCAAAATACAACCAAAGTACACTATCTTTAAAGACTATTAAAGACTTTTAAAGAAGTCTTTAATAGAACTTTTTTAGAAGTTCTATTAAAAAAAATAAAATTCAAAAATTCAAAAAATCCATTTTTTTTATTTTACTTTTTATTTTTATTTAGATAAAATTCTGGAAATAAAAAACAAAAGGATTTAAAATGTTAAAATTATTATCTGCAATAGCAATTTCTAACTGTTTGCTTTTTGGTGCAATAGATATAAATTCTGCTTCAAAAGAGGAGTTAACAAAAATAAAAGGCATAGGCGACAAAAAAGCAGAAGCAATAATAGAGTATAGAAATAAAAAATGTTTTGATAAAATTGAAGATTTAGATAGTGTTAAAGGATTTGGAGCTAAAAGTGTTGAAGCATTAAAAAGCGAGCTTGAAGTAAAACCTTGCAAAAAAGGTACTGCTAAAAATGAAGAACATAAACAAAATAAAACTGAAGAGAAAAAATAAAATTATAATTTTTTTTGATGTAAAAAATTGACTAAGGTTTGAAATGGCAAAAGAGATAACTTATTCTGATATGACATTTCCCAAACATAGTTCTAGCATTGCCATTTCAAACAATTTAACAACTATACAAAAAAAAGTTTTTAATGTATTAATTTATAATGCAAGACAAACAAAACCCAACAGTGAGGGAATTTACTCAATAAGTATCAATCAACTAAAAGAGCATTTAGGCATTCCAAGATACGATAAAAACAATACTCATCTGAAAAATAGAATAGAAGAAATTATGAAAATTGTAGTTAAGTTTGATTTACTTAAGAAAGATGTTTCTGTAAATTGGACAGCAGCTCCACTACTAGCAGGTGCTCAAATAAGAAACGGAGTGCTTAGATACAGCTTTTCTCAATTTTTAGAAGAAAAATTATTAGACCCTGAAATATTTACCATTTTAGACCTCTTAATCATACAAGGCTTAAATTCAAAATACTCAATAGCACTCTACGAAAATGTAAAAGATTTTTCAACTTCTGAATTTCCAAAAATACCAATTAATCTATTTAGAGAACTAATGGGTGTTGAAAGTGATAAATATAAATCTATAACCGATTTAAAAAAAAGAGTGATAGAAACTTCAATTCAAGAGATAAACGAAAAAACAGATATAAATATAAATTATGAATTAATTAAGCAAGGAAGAGGCTTTAAATATATAAAATTTAATGCAAAACCATCTAAAAATTTAAATAAAGAGGCTTATTTAGAAGAGTTAAATAAAAAAATAGATAATTTAAATAAACTTTTTATTGGTGTACAGATAATGGTAAATGATAAAAATAGAGACATTATATGCACTTTCCAAAATGTTGAATATAGACAAAAAAAAGAGAAGGTTGTTTTAAATTTAAAAGATGTAACTGGCAAAACAAAACTGCTAGAATTCAATAACTTTGAAGATGTTAAATCTACAATCCAAAAAAACATGATTTTATAAAAGCAATATTATAGTTTTAATAAAGTACCATTTCGGTTTTTAAAAGAGAGAAGTTGAAAAAAGGTATAGCTTTATTAATAACAATCTTTTTGATAATGCTTTTAACATTAGCAATATTGAAAAGTACAGATATTACAGACAAATATTTTAAAAATGTGCAAAGATTGTCATTTTTTATACAAGCCAATAAAAGTTTACTTGACACTATAGAGGTTTTAAAATTAACAACAAAAGATATAAATAGCAGTGAAGCACTATTTATATTACAAGCACTTCCTATTTTAGTTGAAGATAAGCAAAGTTCTATGAAGTTATCATTAGAATTAAATTCTGGTGCTAATAGATTAAATATAAATAGGCTTATTGACAGTAATAACACAATAAATCAACCATTTTACGATTTATTACAAAATATATTAATGAAATATGAGGTAATGGATAGCTCATATTTTTTCTCTATATTGCTTGATACTTTAGATAATGATAGTGAAGAGAGAATTTTTCAAAGTGAAATCATTATAGACGAACCGTTTTTTACAAATGGTAAAATTGTTTCAATAGAGCATTTAAAGTATATTTTAGACTATTATGTAGAAAAACGAGATGATATAAACATAAAAAAAATTCCTTGGAATGAGTTTTTTGATTTTGAATCGCAAAATAGTGATTTTAACTATTTAGATTATAGACTAATAAATTTCATAGTTCAAGGTATTGCAAATGATAACACATTTCATGATGAGATATTTCATAATTATGAAGAGATAGGATTAACAGATGAAGATAAAAAAAAATTTGAGTCTATTAAGATAAATTTTTTTGAACCACTTTTAAATTGCAGAATGAAATTTAATTATTTAGACCAACAAATAACAATTGATTTTTTGTATGATATTAAAAATAAAAAGGCTTACAACTTTGAAGTTAAAATTTGATTTTGATGTAAAAAAACTATTTCAATCAAAAAATAAATTAATATTTTTGGATAAACAGCCAATAAGTTTTCCAATAGAAGATAAGTGTGATATTATCTTATCACCAGCTTTTTATTGGATAAAAAAAGAGAAGTTACCAGTAAAATATGAGTATCAAGCAAAACCCTTTGCCGAATCTATCTTTGATGGAACTATTCCTACAGGTACATATAACTACTTTGCAGTCAAACATGAGAATGAGTTTTTAATGTTTGCTTATGATGATAGTTATATCTTAAATAAAATATCAGAATTGGGCATTAAATCATCTCAAATAGATAATATATATTTTGCTCAAACAGAGTTCTTAAACTACTCTGCTATTCGTATAAATCATCATGAAGCACTATTAAATAACGATGGTATAATTGTAAATGTTCCAATAGAGTTAGTAGATGAATATATAGATATTTACGATGTATTGAAAAATATAAAACCATCAAAACATTCAGTTGCACTTAGCAGATTTAGTCAAATATTAGATGAAAAAAGTTTTAATACAATTTTAGTAATAATCTTTTTGTTGATTTTATCTGTTTTTGCAAACTACTATATACTAAAACAAGAGCAAAAAAAACAGCTTTTAGAGAGTCAAAAAATATATGAATTAAATAATCTTCCAACATCATCTTTTCAAATAGAATCCATCATAGGTTCATTAAAATCAGTCTCAAAAGAGCAGATAAAAACAAGAGAGATGACAAAAGAGCTATTTTCTACACAACTTAATTCTAATGAATATTTTTTAAAAACAGAGTTTAAAAATAAAAGATTTAATATAAAAATCTTCATGAACGAACCAAAAAGAGCAGAATATTTTAAAGAGCAGTTTGGCAAAAAATTTAAAATATACTCCATGAAAGTAAATGATAATATCTTAAATACGGAACTTGGATATGAATAAAATAAATCCTGCATTCATTTTAATATTTTTTGTAGCTATATTAATTTTTGCATTTTCAAAAACTTTAAAACTAGAAGAAGATGTTATGCAAAATGCAAAAGCCTTAAGCACAATAGAGGCAAAAGCAAAAGAGATAAACGAGTTAAAAAGTAGATGGAATTTAAAAAATGCACAAAAAAAAGCAGATTCTATACTATCACAACCCCAATTAAATGGTAAATTTGAGACAAAAGCATTGCAAGATAAATATATAATAATTGGAAACAATTTAAATAAAGATGCAATAGACCATGCTATGAAAAGTTTTTTTAACGAATCTTTAGAGATTAAAAATTTTGAGTTAGATAGAATAAATGAGAATAATATATCATTTAAATTGGAGATAGCACTTTGAAAATATTAAATAAATTTGCAATAGGAATTCTATTTTTTGCAATAATTATCTCATTTATTCCTAAAAAAAATCTCTACTTTTTAGCTGAACAATATTTAAAAGAGCAAAAAGTAATATTTACAAAAGAGATGTTATCAGACAATTGGTTAGCTTTTAATATCAACTCACCAGAGATATATTACGAAGATATTTTAGTTGGTTCTGTTTCAAATATCAAAGTGTTGCCGTTAATTGTTTATAATAAAATAGAGTTACAAAATGGAGCATTTTCAAAAGAGATAAAAAATTTTTTACCTCAAAAAATAGAGCAATTTAAAGTAACATATACACCGTTTTATCCAATTGTTGCATTTATCGATTCAAAGGGTGATTATGGAGAACTTACTGGCAAGGTCTATTTAAAAGAGCGAAAAATCTCTTTAGTTTTAAAACCAGCTTCTGATGTAGCTTCAAAATATCCAATGATACTCTCGAAATTCAAAAAAGAGAAGGATGAATATATTTATGAATCAAATTTTTAATAAACCAACTATCAATTTTCTAATAACAATTTTAACATTTATATTGATTGCAAAAATATTATCAGTTGGTATGCTATATTTTTTGCCAAAAAGTGGAGTTGAAAAAAGTTTGGCTCAAAGTAGTGATTTACCATATAATCAATATAAAGTCTCTCAAATCTTTGATTTAAAAGTTTCACAAGTATCAACTCAAGAGATAAAACAAGAGGATTTATTAAAGATTGACAATCTTATCTTAAAAGCACTATATAGTGCAGGTAGTAATAGTTTTGTTGTGATTTGCGAAACAACTTCACAAAACAAAAGTGAATTTTTAAAAATAAATGACACTTACAAAGGTTTTAAATTACTTGAAATAAAAGAAAAAGATGCAATTTTTGATAAAGATGGTAAAAAATATTCACTTACATTCAAAGAAGAGAAATCTTCAACTAAAGTTGCACAATCAGTAAGTTTACCTATTGATACTCAAGTTTCAACAAATGGAGCTGTTAGAGTTGTTGGCAAAAGAGAGATACAAAAATATAGAGAAAATTTTAACTCTATTTGGGACAATATTGCTATAAAAGAGATAGTAAACAATGGTGTAATTGAAGGATTTAAGGTTTTATCAATTAAAAGTGATTCAATATTTAACCAATTAGGATTAAAAGCAAATGATGTAATAAAAGCAGTAAATAATAAAGAGATAAAAAATTATTCAGATGCTTTTAAAATATATAACAATATAGACAACATGGAGTCTTTAAAACTGACAATAATAAGAGATAATCAAGTAAAGGAATTAGAATATGAAGTTTTCTAAAGCAATTTTGACATTTTTAATACTTTCAGGACTAGCAACAGTAAATGCAGCTGAAAAAATATACATAGCAGACAAAAAAGAGCTTGTAAATATAGATTTTAAAGATTTAGAGATAGATGATTTTATTAAAATTGTCTCTAATATACTAAATAAAAATATTTTAATTAAAAATAAAATACCTGGTAAAGTGGAATTTTTATCTACAACTCCTGTTTATAAAGATAATATATTATCTATTCTTATCTCTTCTTTGGAAGAAAAAGGTTATACATTGATAGATAATGGTGCATTCATGGAGATTGTACGAAGTAGTGAAGCAAGTCAATATAACCTTCCTATTTTGCTTAAAGATAATAAAGATTACAACCAAATGGTAACAGACATTTTCTATATAACAGAAGAGAATGTTGATATTATCGCATCTAAAATCAGACATTTATTATCTCGAGCAGCAAAGTTAGTCACAGTAAAAGAGAATAATACAATACTTATAACAGATTATCCTGACAATATTAATACTATTAAAGATGTTGTTAGAGTTATTGAAAAAAATGCAAACAAAACAATACAGTTTATAGAGCTGAAAAATGTGAAAGCTCAAAACATTTTAAATGAGTTAAATCAAATAGCTAGAGAGAAGTTTAACCAAAGAATTGATAACGAAAAGATTACAATTGTCCAGAATAAAGATAATAATGCGATAATTATTGTAGCTACAGAACAAAATGCAAAAGCCATGAGAGATATTATCGAACAGATGGATAAAAAAAGCGAAGAGGCTTCAATGATTACAAAAATCATTCAGCTAAAAAACTCTAGTGTTAAAGATATTTTCAATGTTGTAAATAATATTGTCTCTAAAAAACAATATACTGACCCAAAAGATAGACCAAATATCTCTTCAGATGAGACTACAAATTCACTTGTAGTAATCGCTACAAAAGAGGACCATGAAGAGATAGGAACTATACTTAAAGCACTTGATGAAGAGAAACAACAAGTTTATGTAAGAGCTAGAATTATTGAAATTAGTGAAAACGAATCTTCAAAAATCGGTGTTAGATATGGTTTAGAGGGTGGACAAGTAGCCTCAACAGGGCTTTATACATTTGCAGCTAATGTTGGTGGAAGTCCTATGGCAATATCAAATACTTTAGCTAGTTTTATAAAACCAGAAACTGTAAAATCAGGTGTTGCATTTGGTGCAGCGATTGACTTTTTGGCAAATCAAGGTGCTGCAAATATCGTATCTGAACCATCTATTTTATGTATTGACAATAAAGACTCAACAATTTATGTAGGTCAAACACAATCAATCATTACAAGCTCTACAAATGCAGATAGTACGACAGATTTAAGTAGAAATACATATAAAAGAGAAGATATAGGTTTAACTCTTAAAATAAAACCTAGAATTTCAAATGATAATAAAGTAACACTTGAAGTAGAGGCAAAACTGGAAGATGTTTTAGATGGAAGTGGAGCGCAAAGTGGAACACCTACAACAACAAAAAGAGAGGTTAAAACCTTAGCAATCGTTAAAAACGGCGAAAATGTCATAGTTGGGGGTTTAATCAAGAATAAAACTTCTGAAAATGAGGCAAAAATTCCACTTTTAGGTGATATTCCAATTCTTGGTGAAGCATTTAAATCAAAAAATGCTGTTGAAGATAAGATAAATTTAGTTATTAGTTTAACACCATTTATAATAGAAAAAAGTGCCGATTTATCAAGTCTTAGAGATAAGTTAAGCGAACTTGATGCAATTCAACAAGAGCATAGTAAACGAGTTGAAGAGAAACTTAAAGAAAAAGCAAACGAGAAAAAAGAGTAAAACATGTTAAAAATAGATGCTGTTCATAATTTAAAATTAGAACCATTAGAGATAGAAGGGGTTGATTTAAATGTAGCACTGAAAAACTTTATTCTATTTTCAGAGATGAATGGCGAAATTTGTATCTGTCTTCATGATAAATATATTTCAGACTCTTTTAGCTTTTTATCAAAATATAACTTTTCTTATAAAAAGATATTTTTAGACGAAGAGTCGTTTGATAAGCTTTATAACAAATTTTTAGAGGTTCGTACAGATAGAGAGCTTGTTGGCATTAATGAGACAACAGAAGAAGAGGTAAATGAAGAGGATTTAAGCTTAACAGAGTTTTTGAGAAATACAAAAGATATTTTAACATCTGAAGAGTCCGCTCCAATTATTAAATTTGTAAACTCACTATTTTATCAAGCAGTTAAAAGAAGGTCGAGTGATATTCATATAGAGATGCATGAGTTTAAAGGTGAGGTTAGATTTAGGATTGATGGTGTTTTAGTTCGACATGTTGAGCTTGAAAAAAATATTTTAAATCTTGTAGTTAGTAGGATAAAAGTTATCTCAAATCTTGATATTTCAGAAAAACGAATTCCACAAGATGGACGAACACAGGTAAAAATAGCTGGAAAAACACTTGATATTAGGGTTTCAGTGTTGCCTACATATTATGGTGAAAGAGTTGTTATGAGGATTTTGATGCAATCAGAAGATATTCCTCACTTGCCAGAATTGGGTTTTGATAGAGATATGGTTAAGACATTTGAAGAGTTGCTTAAATACTCTCATGGAATTATTCTTGTTACAGGACCTACTGGAAGTGGAAAATCAACAACTCTTCACTCATTTTTACAACAAGTCTCAACACCAGAAAAAAATATCATAACAGTAGAAGACCCCGTGGAGTATAAAGCAGACAATATAAGCCAAATTCAAGTAAATTCAAAAGTTGGGCTTACATTTGCAGCAGGACTTAGGTCTATTCTTAGACAAGACCCCGATGTTGTCATGGTGGGTGAAATAAGAGATGGTGAAACAGCCTCTATTGCTATTCAAGCAGCACTTACAGGGCATTTGGTTTTATCAACACTCCATACAAATAATGCAACAGCAGCCATTACAAGACTTGCTGATATGAAAGTAGAGCCATTTTTAATCTCATCAGCACTTTTAGGTGTTTTAGCTCAAAGACTTGTAAGGCTTCTATGCCCTCACTGCAAAGAAGAGGACATTTTAGCAGAAGAGTTTTCAAAAGAGTTTGATTTGCCAACTGATGCAAAAATATATAAAGCTAGTGGTTGTAGAGAGTGTGGATATACAGGATACATGGGTAGAAAAGCAATCGGTGAGATATTTATATTAAACGATAAGATAAAAACTCTACTAAAAGAGACAACAAACGACCATGTTATAAGACAAGTTGCAAAAGATAGCGGACTTGTAACACTTAGTGATAGACTAAAAGAGATGTTATTAGATGGACAAACATCACTAGATGAAGCTATAAGAGTTGGTATCAAAGACTCTTAATGACACTTGGCGAAAAGAAAGATAAAGCCGATATAATCTCAAAAGAGGCGGATATAGTTTATAAAAAGATTGTTGTTTTGTTAGCTATTGTTGGTGGATTAGGTGGTTTTGGATTATCACTTGATAGTTTTAGTTTGTATAAAGTTGTTGTATTTTTAATCTTTGGTTTTTTTGTTTTTGGTATATTTTATAACTTTTTAGAACTAAATAAATGCAAAAAGGAGATAGAAAGGTTAAAAGATGGGTAGTGAATTAATTTTTATATTGGCAATTATTGTTCCTGCAATTTTGGCTTTTATAGCCCACAAAAACCACTGGAAAATAGCAGAGTGGTTTTAATTTGAATTTAAATGAGAAGAAAGATTTAGCTGATATTCTTTCAAAAAAAGCTGACTTAATCTATAAAAAGATAGTTATATTACTAGCTATTGCTGGTGGGTGTTGGATATATTGGATAAAATTTATAGACTCCAAAGATGTATATTTTAAATTTTTAGGATATTCACTGTTTATTATATTTTTAATATTGTGTGTTGGTATAGGGATTAATTATTTAAAATTAAACAGAATTGAAAAGGATATTCATGAGTGATATATTAATAGCAATATCACCGATTATAGCTTTGATGGCATTTTTATTTGGTTATATTGCAGCAAAAAACCATTGGAAAATAGCAGAGTGGTTTTAAAGGATTTGTCATGACAGTTAGATTAAATATCAAAGATGAGTACTCAAAAGAGTTTTTTCAAGCAGTTGGTACACTCCCAAAAGATGCTTTTTGTGAAGACCCACTTGAAGCAGAACTTCAAAAAAGAGTAGATGAGATAGATAGTAAAAAAGCTAAATTAATACCTTTTGAAGATGGAATGAATAGCATAATAGAAAAGATAAAAGCAAAACATGAAAAAAATTATATTAACTGATAGATTTTTAATTGAATTAGAAGAGATATTGGACTTTATTGCTAGTGATAGCTTAAATAGGGCTATCACTTTTCACAAACAGCTAACTTCAAAGATAAAAACTATCCCCAAATGCCATACATGAATAGAAAATCCATAAAATCAAACAATCCAAACATAAGAGAGTTGCTATTTAAAAGCTATGTAATACCATATCGTACAAATCATGAAGCAATAGAGATATTGGGTATCTTCAGTCAAAACATGTGGGAATAAAACATTCATGAAAAAATCATTTTCACTAATAGAAATATTAGTAGCAGTAGCGATAATATCAGTAGTTGGACTAGCACTACTACAATCAGGTGCAAATAATACAAAACTAATAAACTACATGAACGAAAAAAAAGAGATGAAAGAACTTTTTTCTATTGTACTTCTAAACTCAAACGAACAGTGGCACAACAGAGAAAAAACACTCTATGACTTTGTATCAAAAAAATTCAATATAGATGATGACGACATAAGAAAAGAGCTAAAAGAGATAAGAATAGATTACAAAGATGATGAATTTTCAAGATTAGACCTTTTTGCAGATACAGATTCAGCCCAAAATCAGCTAGACACAAGAGCAAACAATATAAACACAGACAAAAATGACCTAATAAATACAGATGATTTTGATTTCAAAATAGTAATAAATCAAGTATTTGTAAAAGGTCAAAAAGATAATGCCTTTGGTTACACAGTAAAATTAGAACAAGAAGATGAAACAACAAAGAGTAAATTTTGAAAAAATCATTTACTCTAATAGAACTAATAATCTCAATAGTAATCCTCTCAATCATGATAGTATATCTATACGAAGCACTTCACACAACAGAAAAAAGCAACAAATTTTATCAAAGCAGATTTGACAAAGAACAGCTAGAGCATAAAATAAAATATCTAATCTACCAAGATATACTACACCTAAGAGACACACTTCCAACTTCAACAAAAACAAAAGAGAAAAAATTTGACACACTAACTTTAAAAACAAAAAACTCTCTTCATGAAATATTTTATCCAAATGTCGCATACTTCATAAACGAACAGACACTTTTTAGAGTAGAATCAAATAAAAAAATATCACTCCCAATAACACACGAAAACATAGACAATTACAAAATAGACAAACTCCTAGAAGATGTAGAAATATTTAAAGTTTATATAGCAAGTAGTTCATTTTTATTTATAATAAAAACAATAAACGGTGAAAAAACAATATTTGAAATAGACATGCCACTTCCAAAACCAACAACAAATAACGATACAAATAGTTCAAATCAAAATCAATCATCTCAAACAAGCAGTCAAAATACAAACCAAAACAGTAATACACCGCCATCACTCCCAAATTTTGGACAACCAACTACAAATCAAAATTCAAACACACCACCAACACTCCCAACATTTTAAAAACAGTTCAAATAGAGCTAGTTAAACTAACTCTATCTCTTTTACTTTTTCAAAATCTCAACAAGTTGTGCAAATGATTGTTTAAGCTCAAGAATATTTTCACTCATATTATCAATTTTTAATTCAACACTATCCAGCCTACTCTCAACATTTTCTAACTTAGTTTCTAAATTATCAAATCTTTGATTAGCCTCCTCTTTAAAACTATTCAAATTTTCATCTAACACATTGACTTTGACACTCAAATCATCAATCTTATTATTACTACTTCTCTCAAAATCAATTAACCGTTTTTCAATTATATGAATATGTCTTACAACCTCATTAGTATGATGTAATATTTTTTGCCCAACACCTTTTAACTCAATCTTTGTTGCAAATTCCACCTCAAACCCCTATAATTTTTATATAACAACATTTTAACATAAAAAATAAAAATCATTTCACACCATTTTATTATTCAAATTTGGATTGAAAAAATCGTAAAAATATACTAAAAAATGTCTGACTTCGCCATAAATAGGCTCTTTTGAGCCATAAATAAACAAAACTAACTCTAACTTTGACAAAATTAATACATTTTTTACAACCCCAAACGATATTATATATAGTACAATTACACTATATATTTTAATCAAAAGGCTATAAAATGGGGATGTTAGATATGCTAACTGAAAAAGTTCAACAAGAACAAGAAAGCTTACCAGCTACATATACGATATTACAATCAATGAATCATGAGCATAAAATCACAAGAAGTTATGTCATTGAAAACGGTGTAAAACTCGATAGACTCGAAGAGAGAGTAACTAAAATAGAAGATGATGTAACCATCTTAAAAGCCGATGTTCATGAACTAAAACAAGATGTAAGCACA
>JACAEZ010000165.1 GCA_013388565.1 Campylobacterales bacterium
ACTCAAGATGGTAAAAATATATCAATTGATGAGTTAAAAGGCAAAGTTGTATTGGTTGATTTTTTTGCTACATGGTGTCCACCTTGTAGGGCTGAAATTCCACATTTAGTAAATTTGCAAACAAAATATAAAGATAATTTTTCAATAGTTGCTGTATTGGTTGAAGAGGATAAAAAAGTTGAAGATGTAAAAGATTTTATAAATGAGTACAAAATTAATTATAGTGTTACAGTTGGTGAGCCTAATTTTGAACTTTCAAAAATGGTAGGTGGTGTTAGAAGTTTGCCATTTATGATAATGTATGATAAAAATGGAAAGTATGTGACTCATTATATAGGTGCAGTACCTGAAGAGATGATAGAATATGACATAAAAAGAGCAATAGAAGGAAAATAGTAGATGTTTGGATTTATAAAAAAAGGGCTTCAAAAAACAATAGATGTTATTAAAAATATCGTTCCAGAAAAGAAAGAGAAAATTGAAAAAAGTGTTATAGAAGAGATACTTATTGAGTGTGATATGGAGTATGATGTTGTTGAAATGGTGCTTAATGATTTGCCAGATGAGATTTCAAGAGATAGATTGTTTAAAGCTTTACACTCTCTTTTTGCAGAAAAACAGATATTTGATATGACTCAAAAACCGTTTGTGGATTTGATTATTGGTGTAAATGGAGCTGGAAAAACAACAACAATCGCAAAACTTGCCAAAAAAGCAAAAGATGATGGATTAAAAGTTATGCTTGGTGCTGGAGATACATTTAGAGCGGCCGCAATTGAACAACTCAAAAGATGGGCTGATAAGATAGATGTGCCAATAGTCTATACAAAACAAGGTCATGACCCATCAGCCGTGGCATACGACACTATCGCATCAGCTGTGGCTAGAGGGTATGATAGAGTCATAATCGACACTGCTGGAAGACTTCAAACACAAACAAATCTTTCAAATGAGCTAAAAAAGATAGTAAAAATTTCTAATAAAGCATTAGAAAATGCTCCTCATCGAAAGATATTAATCCTTGATGGTACACAAGGAAATAGTGCGATACTTCAAGCAAGTGCATTTCATGAGATAGTGGGAGTCGATGGAATAATTATTACAAAGCTTGATGGAACAGCAAAAGGTGGAGCTTTATTTAGTATCTCTAGCAGACTGAAACTTCCTATTTTATATGTTGGAGTTGGTGAAAAAGAGAGTGACTTGATAGAGTTTAGCCCTGAAGAGTTTGTAAATTCGATATTGGATACCATTTATAAAGCGGAAGCTAAAGAAACAAATGAATAGAAGGATTGCTAAATGAACTGGAAAGATTATATTGTGGTTGATAACAATATTTTACTTGGCAAACCAACAATTAAAAATACAAGACTTAGTGTTGAGTTTATTCTTGGATTGTTTGCTGCTGGTTGGGATAGAAAAACAATACTTGAAAATTATCCAACACTTTCAAATGAGGCAATTAATGCTGTTTTTTCATTTTCTTTGGAGTGTATGCAAGATGAAGCATTTTTTAGTATATCAAAGAGTGCTGCTTGAAATTTTTAGCAAATGAAAATATTCCTTTTAGTGCATTTAAAGAGTTAAAAAAACATTTGATATAAAAAGTGTTAGTTTTGAAAAGAGTGGTATAACAGATATTGAACTATTAAAATGGGCAAATTTAGAAAATAGAGTTATATTGACTTTTGATAGGGATTATGGTGAATTGATTTTTAAATATAAATTACCTATTCCAAAAGGTGTAATTTATTTTAGATTTGAACCAAAATACCCAATAGAAGTCGTTGAAATTTTAAACTCTATAATTGAAAGTGGTTTAAAAATAGAAGATAGATACAGTGTTGTTGAGAGAGACAAGATACGACAAAGAGAGCTAAATGGCTAAACAAAAAACCGTGTTTGAATGCCAATCATGTGGCTTTAAAAACTCAAAATGGATAGGTAAATGCCCAAATTGTGGTTCATGGGAGAGTTTTGTAGAGCTTAATGAAGAGCAAGTAAAATTTGAAAAACAATTAACAAATTATGAATCAAAAGCAATTCCAATAACTGATATAAAAGAGGATAATGTAAATCGTTTTAGCTCAAATGATACTGAATTTGATTTGGTTTTAGGTGGTGGAATAGTACCAGGAAGTTTGACACTTATCGGTGGAAGTCCAGGGGTTGGAAAATCTACACTGCTACTTAAAATATCTGGAAATTTGGCAAAAAGTGGCAAAAAAATTTTGTATGTAAGCGGTGAAGAGTCAAGTGGGCAGATAAAATTAAGAGCTTTAAGAGTTGATGCAAATCACAAAAATTTGTATTTACTAGCAGAGATAAACCTTGAAAAAGTTATTTTTGAGTTTAAAAATGGGCAGTTTGATTGTGTTGTAATCGACTCTATTCAAACACTCTATTCTGAAAATGTCTCTTCAGCCCCAGTGAGTGTGTCGCAGGTGCGAGAGATAACATTTGAACTCATGAGACTTGCAAAAGAGTCACTTTGTGCGATGTTTATAATAGGGCATATCACAAAAGAAGGCTCAATCGCAGGACCTAGAGTGCTTGAACACATGGTTGATTGTGTGCTTTATTTTGAGGGCGATAGCTCCAGAGAGATACGAATGCTTCGAGGTTTTAAAAATCGTTTTGGTTCAACTAGCGAAATTGGTATTTTTGAGATGACAGAGGCTGGATTGGTTAGTGCCAAAGATATATCTTCAAAATTTTTTAAAAAAGGTATCTCAAAAGCTGGAAGTGCCTTGAGTGTTATCATGGAAGGGAGTAGAGCCTTGATAATCGAGGTTCAAGCACTGGTTAGTGACAATAACTATTCGCACCCAAAGAGAGTCGCTACTGGATTTGATTTAAATAGGCTGAATATGATTTTAGCACTGCTAGAAAAAAAGTTGGAGTTGCCATTTAATCAATATGATGTGTTTATAAATATCAGCGGTGGGCTAAAAATCTCCGAAACTGGGGCAGATTTGGCAGTTGTGGCTGCGATTTTGAGTTCATTTAGAAATAGAAGCCTAAACAGTGAGTCTATATTTATCGGCGAAATTAGTCTTATTGGCGATATTCGAGAGGTTTATAATTTGGATATTAGACTCAAAGAGGCTAAAAATCATGGCTTTACAAAAGCGATTATTCCAAAAAAACCATCATCGAATATTGATTTGAAAATTTTTGAAGTCGATGAGGTTTCTAAGATTGTGGAGTGGATGTAAAATATTTTTTTATAAAATAAAAAGCTTGTTTTTAACCAAAATTTTCTTAAGCTACATCTTATTCTTCTACTAAAACTTATCTAACTTTTTATTAGTTTTAATGTTCTGTTATATCAAACTCTCTTGATGGCTCACATGTCAAATCATAACTAAATAGCTTCATTTTATAAGAGTGCAACATCAATCTTTTATACTCTTTGCCACCATATTTAGTATCTCCTAAAATAGGAAATCCGATTGATTTTAAGTGTACTCTTATTTGGTGTGTTCTACCTGTTAAAATTTTTGCTTTAACTTTTGTCTTCTTTTGTCCAACTGCCAGTGGTGTAATAACTGTTGTTGCCTCTTTTCCACTTTTAGATATAAAACTTTTGGCACTTTTATCTTTTTTTGTCTCTATTGGTGTATCTATTGTAACTTCATCTGGTAAGATATTTGAAACAATCGCTATATACTCTTTTATAACATTTTGTTTTCTAAACTCTTCAATAGCTTTTAATCTAAACTCTTCATTTTTTGTTAAAACCAATAATCCACTAGTTTCTCTATCTAATCTATGAAGTAATTTTGCATCTTTATCTTTAAATAGAGTAAGCAACTCTTCACTGTTGATAAACGGCGGTTTATTTACAGCTATTATAAATTCATCTTCAAAAATAACCGTTGGTTTTTGAAGTTGCTCTACTCTAAATTTTGTTTTAACTGGATACTCTTCTCTAGCAAGTGTTAATTTTTTATTATTCACATAAACAACACCTCTATCTATCAACTCTTTTGCTTTAGAGTTTGATATTTTTTCTTGTAAGCTTAATAATTTATAAGCTTTTTCTACTGTTTGGCTCATGACAACTCCTTTAATATAGGGCTTAAATCAATTTTTTCTAAAACATTTGATTTTTTAAATTTTTGAATATTACTATTACTCAAAACATCATCTAATTCACTACTTTTTATAATATAATAGTTTTCTACTCTCTCAAATGTGCTTTTTTGGTTAAATATATATTCACCAGTGATTATTATTGTGTTAAAAAAAGCTGGTTCCAATGGATTATGACCACCAATTTTTACAAATGAACCACCAAGTATAACCATGTCAGTTATTGCATAGATATTTATCAATTCTCCCAAAATATCTACCAATATAATATCAGATAAAAACTCTTTTCTCTCACTAAATTTTTCAAAAGATAGACTATGTTTGAAACAAAACTCTACACAAAGTTTTTCAACTTTTTCAAATCTTTCTGGATGTCTAGGGACGATAAAAACTCTTTTATCTTTAAAATCACAATTTTTTAAAGCTTTTAAAAAAAGTTCCTCTTCACCTTCATGAGAACTAGCCAATGTAATTGTAAATTTATCACTTTTTTTAAAATGTTCAGTTATTTTTATATCTTGAGCTAATTTTATATTACCAATAACTTGAATATTTTTTGCACCAAGTTCTAACAGTCTTGCTTTATCTATTTCACTTTGTGCAAACACAATATCTATATTTTCAAACACTTTTTTGTAAAAAAATGAAAATTTTTTATATCTACTATACGATTTATCGCTAATTCTAGCATTTAAAAGTATAGTTTTCATACCTTTTTTCTTTGCTATAAAAAACAGCATATACCAAAGTTCTGCCTCTAAGACAACCAATGTTTTAACACCATCTTTTATCCAAAATGGTAAAAACAGTTCAAATGGAAGATATTTAACATCAACACTCAATTTTGATGCTTCATTAAAACCAGTTTGTGTGATTGTAGAAATAAGCACATCTTTATTGATTGCATGAATGATTGGAGTTATAGATTTTATCTCTCCAAAACTACACCCATGAAACCAAATTTCACACTTTTTTTTAAAAAAACTATTATTTTTTAAAAAAAACCTAGCTGGAACCGATTTGATGTATTTTGATTTTTTACTAAGAATTAATAAAAAAGGGAGCGTTACAATATATAATAGTAACGCTAAAAAGTAGTAGAAAGGTAAAATTATAAAACCTTTTTATTCCTCAATTTTTTCGATATATAAAATTCTACCGCAATGAGGGCAAACTGTAATATCTTCAGCTCTTATAACATCTGCATAAATTTTATCATTTAGCTTCATGAAACAACCAAAACAAGCCTGTTTTCTAACAGGAACTACTGTTGTATTTCCAGCCCATCTTCTAATTTTTTCATAAAATTGGATAATTTTAGGATTTACTTCATTTATAAGACTATTTTTTCTTTCAAAAATATCAACTCTCTGTTTTTCTATATTTTCAACTTCAATAGAAACATTTTCAGAAATTTCAGCTATTTTTTCAGAGATACCTTTAATCTGTTCATCTAAAGCCAATAGTTGCTCTTTTTTATTTGCCACATCTTTTTCAAGTCTCTCTATCTCTTCATTTGCAAATGTAATTTGCTCTTTTATTATCTCTTCTTC
>JACAEZ010000192.1 GCA_013388565.1 Campylobacterales bacterium
ATAGAATCTATTAAAAAATTGTTTATATTGATACCATTTATTACTATCTCACCATCACTTATATCATAAAATTTGACTATCAAATTCACTAAAGAGCTTTTTCCACCACCGCTATTACCTATTAAAGCCGTTATTTCACCTTTTTTAAATTCTAAACTTATGTTTTGAAGAGCCTGTTTTAAATCATATTTTAGTGTTACATTTTGAAATAAGATATTTTCTATTTCAAAATCAATATCTAAACTACCTTCAATAATTGTAGGTTTTTTATTCATGAGTTCAACTATTCTTTCATGAGCTGCTATTGCATCTTGAAATCTATTATAAACTTGAGAAATTCTTTTAATAGGTGTATATAGCATAAAAAGTGCAGTCATGAATGAAAAAAAAGCACCAACACTAAGTCTATTTTCTATAACCTCTATACCACCTATAAAAATAACCGATGCAATCGCAATCGCACCGATTGTCTCCATGATTGGTGAGACTAGATTATTTGTTTTTACAGCTTTTAGATTTACTTTGAAAAGTTCAAAATTATTTTTTTCAAATTTTTCTAGTTCATAAAATTTTGCTGAATTTATTTTGATAATTTCAATATTGTTAAAAATTTCTGTTAAATTTGCAGTCAAATCAGAATATCTCTCTTGAGATGAGTGAGATATTTTTTTCATTTTTTTAGACAATCTTGAAAGAGGATATATCGCCAAAGGTAGTACAATCAAACCATAAAATGCCAAAGTAGGGCTTTGATAAATAACCACAAAAACTAAAGCTACTATTGTTAAAAATTCTCTAATAATTAAAGCTAAATCAGAAGATACAGCATTTTGAATTCTATTTATATCATTTGTGACTCTACTTATAAGTTCACCACTTCTATTTTTATTAAAAAAATCTATATCTAAATCCAACATATTTTTTAACATCAAATCTCTAACTCTTCTTACAATATCACTCCCAATATAAGTGGTGTAATATGTTTGAAGATATGTACCAGCACCTTTTAAAAAGTAGGCTAATATTACTAAAGGTGGTAATATTTTTAACATATAAGAGTCTTTATTTATAAATATATCATCTAATACAGGTTTTACTAAATATGCAGAAAATGATGTAGATATTGCAACGACTATCATGGCGATTATAGATATTGTTATTTGAAACTTATAATCTTTTAAAAATGGAACGAAAAATGCTATAAACTCTCTCAAAGTGCCTCTTTTTGTTTTTTGGAAATTGTAACAAAAGTAGATTTTCTAACTGTTTAAATAGCATAGAAATTTACAATTAAGCAAAAATAGGTTACTATAAATTATATGTAATATTAAAAAAAAGGGTAATAATGATAAAAAAAATGTTAATTGGGACTCTGATTTTTAGTAACTCTATATTTGCTTCAATTGATACAAATAGATTAAGTAAACTTGATATAGATGCTTTGGTTGTAAAAGATTTAAGTAAAAAAGATATTGTATATTCAAAAGATATGTATCAATCTTTAAAACCAGCAAGTCTTACAAAAATCATGACATCTTTATTAGCTATAAATAGTGGAAAAATGAATAATATTGTGACTATTACAGAAGAGGCAGTATCGGTAGAACCTACAAAAGCTGGATATAGAGTAGGGGAGAAGATATATTTAAGAGACCTTGTAAAAGCTGCAATGATACAATCAGCAAATGATGCTGCTATGGCTATTGGTATCTATTTAGGAAATGGGAATATAGAAAATTTTGTAGTTTTGATGAATAGATATGCAAAAGCAATAGGTATGCAAAATACAAATTTTACAAATCCATGTGGGTTTGATATTAAAAATCATCAATCAAATGCAGCTGATTTACTGAAATTGACAGAATTTGCAATTAAAAATCCACAATTTAATGCAATAGCTAAAATGAATAAACATGTTTATAGAAGTACAAGTGGAAGACAATATGTAGCATATACACACAATAAACTGCTTGGAAGATATAAATATGCAGTTGGTGTTAAAACAGGTTACACATCAAAAGCAGGACCATGCCTTATAGCAAGAGCTAAAAAAGATAATAAAGATTTGTTAGTTGTTATGTTAAATTCAAGAGAAGATAGATGGAAAACGGCGCAATATATATTTGATAACATGCTTGATAATAAAACAGCCACTGCTACTAAAAAATCAAATAAAAATACAAATATAAAAAGAAAATCAACTCCAAAAAATAAAAATAGACTTGTAGCTAACAATTTTTAAAGATTGGAGTGCCACCACCCAAACACCCAATACCATTAAGTTGGGGAAAAAGAAGTGGGTATTTTTTAATTAAATTGTGTATTCTTTTTGAAAAAAACTTGAAAAAAATATATTCGTAAAGTTTATTTTTGGCTTTTAAAAACCTGAGTTCGACAACTAAAATCACATATTTTACGGAATTGTTAGCTATACATTTTCGTGTATTTGTACAAAAATAAATAGCCTAGCTTAATGGTGTTGGAGATGCCCAGTAATAAATTTGTTCAAATTGTTGAATCAAAAAAAGTTGATAATAAAGTAAAACAGCGAATTGTTTAGCATACAGAGATGCTGGATATGAAAAATAGTTAGAAGAGTTAAAACTCTTTGCAGAATCTATAAAAGCTAAATTAGAGGCAAATGGGCAACTTCCACTCTATGATACAAGCGATTTAGAACCTATGAGACCTCCAAAAAAAGAGGCTAAAAAGACAAATGAACTTACTCTTTTCATTAAAACCTATACTTTATTAATTTTTTGTAGCTATAGTATGAGATAAAAATCCACATGGTTGGAAGTAGTAGTGTGGATATTAAAAATAGTTTTGAACTAAATAGCATAGCTAGAATATAGTATATTACAACAGATAGTAATAAATATAAATATGAGTAGTTTTTTTGGTATCTTGGATTTAGTATGCCAAATGAGAGTACAAAATAGATAGAAATTAATGGAAATATAGAAATCAATATATTTATAGATAGCTCTTTTATCCGTTTGGAGTTACCTTCAAACCAGTATGACAATAGCTCTTCATATTTTATATTAGATAAATTCATGGGGTCTTTGATTTTCATTTTTTCAAAATCTATTTGAGAGATTTTTTCATGTTGAATATTAAAAGCTTTACCGTTTTCTAATGCTAAAGTTAATACTCCATTTTCATTTGAAACATTTGCATTTTTAGATATTACAAGCGAACTTTTCTCTTTTTCATCTTTTGAAAAAAGTACTATATCACCAAATTTCATCTCATCTTTTGAGTTTACAAACACAAACCAATCTCCAAATTTTTGCCCAAATTGGCTTGATTTTATATTTAAACTAGCCTCTGCTTTTTTTAAGTTTATATAATTTTTTTGTTTTTGTTCAGATAGAGGGTTTATAATAATTGAAATAAATAGCAGTAAAATAGAAATTAATAAAAATATTTTTAGATATAAATTTTTTATAAATAGTGGTGATATGCCAAGTGAAAATAGTACTATCAATTCATTATCGTTTGATAGTTTCGTAAGCGAAACTACAGCTGATACAAATGAGCAAATAGGTAGTATATAAAATAGAAGTTTCGGAATAATCAATAAATAGATGATAAATAAATCATAAAAACTCATCTGAATAATAGCAGTAAGCGATGAGATTTTTATCAAAAATATAATAGATGCAATAAAATATAACACGAAAAATATCGGGAAAAATATTGTGTTAAAG
>JACAEZ010000126.1 GCA_013388565.1 Campylobacterales bacterium
ATACCCATCATCGCCAGTCTCATAACTTGTTGTTTGACCTGTAGCCAAACTACCTATATTCCATGCATTCGCACATATTATTGATGTCATTAAAATGACAAACAATCTTAAAACTTTACCCATTTGTATCCTTTTTCCTAAAATATTTCTGTGACGATACAATACAAAATAAATGATTATATCCAAATTAAATTTATTTACACCTATAAGTGTATGACAAAGTTTGATTTACTTTTTACCATTTGCCATAAAAATAAAAGGCAGATAGTGACAAAAAAAGATGAGATTATAAAATCAAAACTTGACAAAATTACAGAAAATGTTAAAAACATGAGAGTTGAGAGAGGTTATAGCACACTTCATGTAGCTAATGCTTTGGGGCATGATAGTTTGTCGTATGTAAATAGAATAGAACAGCGAAAAAATGGAGCAAATTATAATTTAACACATTTATTGATTTTATCTCATGAATTTGGGGTTGATATTTGCGAATTTTTTAAGGAAAAATAGTTGTAGCATATTTAAGCATGAAGTTTTATAGGTTAGGATAAAAGAGCTTTTACTAAGAGAAAAAGAGTTAAAAAACTAAAATCTAATTTATCAATTTTTTTTCATACCATGTTAAAGAAAACTTGACATTTATAAATATCTATTTGCAATCCACTTCCAATAAAATGCTGATATGAAAAATCCTATGCCTATTAGAAATGTTATGCTTTGGAGATTTAATCCTTTTTCAAATAGTAATCCTATAAAAAATGATGTTGTTGTAGCAATACTCATGAAGATTGAGTCGTTGTATGATAAAACTCTTCCTAGATATTTTTTATCTGTTGCTTGTTGGAGTGTTGTAAATGTAAAAGACCAAAGTGTTGTTGTAAAAAAACCTGTAAGTATAATTCCAATCATTGAAATATAAAAATTTTCTTGTAAAAAGCTCCATAAAAATATGCCAAATGATTGGAATAAAAATATGTAAAATAGGCTCTGTTTGTTTGCATATTTGCTTAGTATAAGTTGTCCTATTGTTAGTCCAACGGCTCTTATGGCATTTATTAAACCAATTGCTAGAGAGATTGATAGTATCTCTTTGTATTTGTACTCTGCTAGTAGTGCTACAAGTGCTTCATATGCGCTCAAGCCTATTATTGAGTGTAAAAATATTAGATGTAACACTTTTTTATTCTGTTTTATATAAATTAATCCATATTTTATAGAGTTTAAAATATTTTCTTCAAGCTCGTCTATCTTTACATCGTTTAAATCTAATTTGAATGATATTATTAAGATAATACAAAATAGTAAAACATCAACTATAATAGCATTTGTTACTCCGTAAAATGTAACAAATATTCCGCTAAGTGCCATTCCTAGTATGTATGCTAATGACCAGATGATAGATTGGATTTCATTTGCTAATTTTAAATCATCTTCATTTAGCTTTTTTGCGATGATTGTCATCTCTGTTTGAAAATGGATACTTGCTGCTGCCATTTTGATAAATAGTAAAATGAATATTAAAAATAGCAACTCATAACTATCTATGAATATCATGAAAAATGTGGCTATTAGTTCAATGATAATCAAGCTAATTAGCAACTTTTTAGGTTTTATTTTATCAATAATTACACCATTTATAGGAGATAAAAAAACTACTGGAAAAAAGTGAAGTGCTGCTAGTGTTGATACCATGAAAACAGATGCATTTAGGTTTGAAAATAGAGTAAAAAGTGCAACAGATGTAAACCATGCAGCAAAATAGCCTAAAAATTCCATTATGTTAAGACGAAATATTGTTCTATTTCGTCTTAACAAGTCCACATATTTTGTCAAGCTTGTTTATGCTCTAAATGTTTTTTTTGCATATATGCTAAGATAATAACTATCATGACAGTTAATGCTGTTGCATATACAAATGTAGGAACTGGAACGGGGTCACCTTTTGCATAAGAGTGAAGTCCTGATAGATAAAAATTTACTCCAAAGTATGTCATGATAACACTGCTAATTGCTAAAACTGAAGATACTACAAAGTAGAAGTCATCTTTTAGAGATTTTATAAATCTTATATGTATCACAAATGTATAGACTAAAATCGTAACTAATGCCCATGTCTCTTTTGGATCCCATCCCCAATATCTTCCCCATGATTCATTTGCCCAAACACCACCTAAAAAGTTTCCAATAGTAAGCATCATGAGTCCAATAATTAGCGATATTTCATTTATTTTTATAAGCTCTTTTTGTGTAGATTTTACATTTAGCATATTTGAACTGTTCATGAATATATAAAGTATTAATGTAATAAATCCAAGCAATCCACCAAGTGCCAAAAATCCATAACTAGCAGTAATTAATGATACATGAATGGTTAGCCAATATGATTTTAAAACAGGTACTAAGTTTGTAATTTGTGGGTCCATCCAGCTTAGGTGTGAAACAAATAAAATTAGTGCTGTTAAAAATGTGGTAGCACCCATTGTAAAAGCAGACTCTTTTGAAAGCATTATTCCAGCCAAAATAGTAGCCCATGAGATGTATATCATAGATTCATACCCATCACTCCATGGGGCATGACCTGAAATATACCATCTAATTAGAAGTCCTATAGTTTGCATAGCAAAACCTAAATAGACAAATATTGTCAATAGTTTTGTATGTTTTGAGAGATTAATCTCTTTTTTAAAGATTTTTATAAAACCTACAATTAATAGCATAATTGAAATAACTAAAAAATATGGAAATAGTTTTTCAAATATTTGGATTTCATGATATAAAATTTCACTATTTTTCTTCATGTTTGTAGGCAAAATATCAGCACCATAAAACTCTTGATATTTTTTAATCTCATTTAATGCAATATTAGCTTCATTCCACTCTTTTTTTTCTAAAGCTTTATCTATTGCCATAAAATAGTCTGTTGTAATTTTTTTTACAAAATCACTCTCATCTTTATTATCAACATCAATAGCCTCTATTGGTGAAAGCCATTTATTTGTTAAATCATTTTGTTTAGGATAAATTTTTAGTAAAGCACCAGTATAAAGCATATAACAAATATTGATTTTTTCATCAACTTTTATAATCTCTTTATCAAATTTTGTCTGCATTGATGGTTTTTTTCTTGAAGCTTCATCTATGTATTGAGCCAATTTATATGGTTGTGGAGAGTTGAAATCAAAAAAATCGCTAAATGCTAAAAGTTTATCATTTTTATTAACACCAACAATATCTTTTACATCTGGATGTTCAACTTTTATCATTTTTACCTGTTGCCACTCGTTTGGTCTTGTTATCATGCCTAAAATTATCTGATTTGGATGTAAACCAAATAGATTATCTGTTCTTGCAACTTTATTTACTATTTCATGAGATAGTGTGTTTATAGGTTTTATTCTGCCACCAAAATCTTGAACTAAAATCTCACCAAATTTATTGGCATGAACTTTGTCATAAGATGTTAGAAGCGTAGCTATATCACTATCTGCTTTTAAAGTTGTATTTGGTAAGAAAATGATTGCTAAAATTGACATTGATGTAGCTAATTTATAAAATCTACTATTTTTATTTATCAAAGTTAATATCATACCTATTGAGAGTAAAATATAGCCCAAATATGTTACAAAAGTTCCTAGAAAATCTTTATTTACAGATAAGATTGTACCCATCTCATCAGGGTCAAATGATGATTGATAAAATCTAAAACCTTGATACTCTAATATATGGTTCATGTAAATTTTGTAATCAAATCTTTTTTCACCATCAATAACTTCAACCTCGCTAGAGTAAGATGATGGACTATTTGAACCTGGGTACCTTTGCATTTCAAAATCTATAAGCCTTACATCAAATGGAATAGTTAAATATTTTGAACCATAATTTAGTGAGATAGTTAAACCATTTAATTCGATTTTTTTAGGTTCACTCACAATAGCTTTTCCACCAACTAATGTAACAACCTCATGTTTTCCATCAACATTTACTTTTACTTTTAAAGCATTTGTTTGTGAAGCACCTTTTGCAGGATTTTCTGTTAGCTCTTTTTTAGCATTTGCCAAAAAATCTCTTAGCACAAAGCTAAAATTATCTATACTATAAAGTTGTCTAAACTCAAATTCATACACCTTATTTGGTTCAATTTGAGATGTTGTTTGCATATCCATGCTCATTTTTTTAAGTTCGATTTTAGATTTTATATAAAGCTTACTATTTTCTTTAAATATATTAATATCACTATTTGCCGTTTTATTAAAAGAGATAGTTAAATTATTTAGTTTATAATCATCATTTTCAAACATTTGAAGGTTTTTCACACCATCAATTTGACTACTGCTCATGATATGTATATAACCCACACCATTTTTATCCTCTACAATACTCTCAACAGCATTTGGAATAAACTCTACAAACTCAAAAGAGAGATTTTTTGAACCAGCTTTTAAGTTATAGTTAAAGTTATTGTCTGTAAGTTTTGAGAAAAGTACCTCTTTTTCAAATGAATATCTATTTTTATTTTCAACAACTTCAAAATTTAGGTATGTTTTTTCAGAAACTATTTTGTTTTGAGCTTCACCTTCACGAATATGCAAAACCCCTTCGTATCCAAAAAATCTAGTAATTCCTGCCCCTAAAAGTATTATAATAAATGCTATATGAAATATAAAAAGCGAAAGTTTCTCTTTTCGATATAACCTAAATCTAAAAATATTACCTACTAAATTTGCACCAAGTAGTAAAAGTAACACTTCAAACCATTTGGCATTATAAACCAATGCTTTTGCACTATCTGTACCAAAATCATTTTCGATAAATGTAGCAGTTGCTATTGAAAAAGCAAATATTAGTATAAAAGCACCCATAGCCTCCATAGAGTAAAAAACCTTAGCAAACCTATTTAAAAAAACCATCACAAAACCTTTGAAAAAATTTATTTACATGTTAGTTAAAAAGTTAAAAATTTCCAGTTTGTTAAAAAATGTAAATTTTCAATTTAATATTGAGTTCATATTTCATATTCATAATAACTAAGCGAACTTTTACCAAATTTTTTTGTTTTTTTAAGTTTGTAAGTGCCAATATTTTCTGGCATTTTAACTTTTGTAAAATGTTCTATAACGATTAAAATTACAACATCAGTAGGAATTGTTTCTATTAAATTCAAACTTTTTTCATAAATATCTTCTTGATTTTCTCTGATATTAAAAGGCGGGTCAAAATAAAAATATGCTTGTTCACCATTTCGTTTTAACTCTTTTATAACTCCATCTAACTCAACAAATGTATCTCCATGAATGGATATAGATTTTTGAGGCTCTATTTGTAAAATATTTTTTTTAAGTATCGAATATGAGTTGTTATCTTTTTCTATAAAATAGACCTTTCTTGCACCTCTGCTCAATGCTTCAATACCAATAGAACCACTTCCAGCAAATGCCTCTACAAACACATTTTCCATAATATCAAACTGAAGTGTATCAAATAGCGAACCTCTAAGTATCGACTTTGAACTTCTTGTTACATCAAGCGATGGTAACAGTATCTTTCTACCTTTAAATTTTCCACCAATAATAGTAGTTGTTAAACTATTCTCTGTTTTCATAATGTTCCTTTATTACCTGCATAAGTTTATTTACATATCCATTTGTTAAAGCTTTTATCTTTGTTTCAAGCTTTAACAAATGTTCACTTTTTTCTTCAATATTTTCTTTGACTAAATTTGAAACTTGATTGGTCAATTTTTGTTTTTTGTGAAATTTTTCAAGTTCTATCAAGATTTGTGAAATTGAAAATGGTTTTTTTAAATTTGCATACTCTTCATTAGCTATAATAAATTGAGGTTTTGTAAGATTTGGAATTTTTTTATCAGTAATTACAAAATCGCATTTTTTAAAAGTTGTAATATAATCTGCTAAAATCATTTCAAGAGCTTTTTTTAGAAGTAAAGAGTCGCACATAATGGTTACATTCAAGATTAAAACCTTTGCTTAAGATTAGTGAAATTTTAGCTAATAGTATATAAAATTCTTAATAAATAGTTTTATGAATATGTCGATTTTAATTTAAGATATAAAAGGTGTAAAAAGGAGTGTAAGATGGAAGTCAAAAATACATTAAATCAGTCATCGGTTCAATCGTCTTATTTTTCTTCAAATTTAAAAAATGAGAATATGGAGGGTAGTGATGTTGAAAAAAAGATAGTAGAAGATGTTACAAAAGAGAGTTTGAATAAGTCAACTACAGAGTTAAATAAGGAGAATGAAGAAAATATTAAAAAACAGCTTGAAAATTTAACAAAAGATTTAAATTTGAGAATAGAGATATTGGATACGAATATAGAGTTTAACTATAATGATAAAATAGATGCTTTATATGTAAATGTCATGGATAAACGAAGTCAGCAAGTTATTAGAAGAATTCCAAGTGATGAGTTCATGAGACTTTCTGAAAAGATGAAAGAGGTTATTGGTCTTTTATTTGACCAAAAAGGTTAAAAAATAAAAAAGGATATAAAATGGTATTAGGTGCAATGAGTTCTTTAGGACTTGGA
>JACAEZ010000150.1 GCA_013388565.1 Campylobacterales bacterium
CTATACAAGCATACAATGAAAAACATGGTGCTGTATTTGAGATAAATTTACCTTTGGAATAAAAAAATGAAAATAGTGTTTTATATTTTAAGTTTAATATTTATATTTTTCTTTAGTGGTTGTGATAATAAAGAAGAGTATAAAATAGAATCTCAAGATTTTAATAAACATATATACATATTTGGTATTCATCCATATTTGAACTCTCAACATATGTATAATGTATATGAGCCTATTATGAGATATTTGGAAAAAAAGGTTCCAAATGCAAAATTTTTTTTAGAGACATCAAATGATTATGCACATTATGAGCAAAAGCTTTATGTTGGGCATTTTGATTTTGCCTTGCCAAATCCATATCAAACAATAAAATCATTAAAAATTGGTTATAACGTAGTTGCAAAAATGTATCCTGATGAGGTTTTTAGAGGTATTATTGTTTCAAGAATAGATAATAAAATAGATAATTTTGAACAGTTAAAAGGTAAGAAAGTATCATTTCCAGCAAAAACAGATCTTGCTGCTAGTATGATGCCATTGATGTTTTTACATGAAAATGGAATAAATGTAAATAAAGATATTACTAAAAATTTTGTTGGTTCTCAATACTCTTCTATCATGAATGCTTATACAAAAGATAGTATAGTTGCAGCTACTTGGCCACCACCATGGCATGGATGGTGTATGGAAAATCCAGAAAAAGCAAAAGAGATGAAAGTTGTTTGGCAAACTGACCATTTGGTTAATAATAGTGTTATTGTAAAAAGCGGTGTTGAAGAGTCTATATCTATATCTGTTGCAAATGTTTTAGCAAACATGAGATTTGATGAAGAGGGTATTAAATTGCTAAAAAATGCTGGTTTTGAAGGATTTGAATTGGCTACAAATCAAAATTATGATAAAGTGAAAATATTTTTGGATAAATATGAAAAATTATTTGGATTACCTGAACATGAAAATTAAAAATTCTTTAAAAACATCTATTATACTTAATATAACATTGCTTCATGCAATATTAATGGGATTTGTAGTTTTTGATTTGATTGATAGACAAAAAGAGTTCATGAAAGACTCTTTTAGCTCAAAAGCTACGATGTTATCAAAAGCTTTGGCTTTAAATGTACCTTCATGGCTTTTAAGTAAAGATTATATTGCACTACAAGAGAGTATAAATCCATATAAAAATATGGGCAAAGAGATGTATTCTACTTTTATATTAGATAGATTTGAAAGAGTAGTTGCATCTACAGAACAGAAATATTTTAATAAAATTTTGACAGATGATATTAGTAAATTACTTATAACTAATATAGAAAATTCAACAGATGATAGTTATTGTTTACCTCATAATGCTTTGATGGATTGCATTCATAAAATAAAGATGAATAGTTTTACAATAGGCTATACAAGGATAATATTAGATACAAAAGAGTTAGAAGGTACTTTAAAAAACTCTATTCTTAAAGGTGTTATTTATATATTTATAGCAATTATTTTAGGGGCTGTTTTAGCCTATATAGTAGCAAATAGAGTTACAAAAAAGTTAGAAGTTTTAACAAATGTAGTAAAAGAGTTTACAGATAAAAAATATGATGTAGATGTTCCAGAAATTGGTGGAAATGATGAATTAACAACTCTATCTTGTGCATTTAAAACAATGGCTGATTCTATTAAAAGCTATATAAAAACACAAGAGGAAATTCAAAATGTACTTTTTTCAGAAAAAGAGTTTGCACAAACTACACTTAAATCTATAGAAAATGGAGTTATAACAGTAGATAACAACTTTAATATTTTAGATGTAAATTATTCTGCATTAAAATTGCTTCATTTAGATGAAAAAACTATTTTAAATAAAAATATAGTAAATCTGTTTAATTTTGATGAAGAGATGAAGTTTAAATTTTTAGAGTTGTTAGATAGTGGCTCTTTTATTGATGAAGAGTTAAATTTAAATATAAAAAATTTAAAAATTACACTGAATGTATCATTAAATCAACTGAAAAATAAACAAAATGATGTTATAGGTTATGTGTTTATATTTAAAGATGTCACAAAATCTAAAATGTTACAAAAAGAGTTAGAGTATCATTCAACTCATGATGAATTGACAAAATTATATAATAGAAGAGGTTTTAATATTAAACTAAATGAACTGTTTGATTATGATTTGCAAATAGAATCAACTCATGCACTGCTATATTTAGACCTTGATAAGTTTAAAGAGATAAATGATACTTTAGGTCATCAAGCTGGAGATGAGATGTTAAAAGCAATCTCGTCAATATTATTATACCGAATAAGATTAAATGATATTGTATCAAGACTTGGTGGTGATGAGTTTGCTATAGTGTTAGTTGCATGTAAAAAAGAGAAAGTTTTAGATATAGCTGAAAGTATTAGAGTTGATATTGAAAAATATGAGTATGTATCTGATAATAGAAATTTTAAAACAAGTGCTAGTATAGGTGTTGTTATATTTGATACTTTTAGTAATATTGACTCAATAGAACTACTTAGAAGAGCAGATTTGGCATGTTATAAAGCTAAAGAACTTGGAAAAAACAGGATATATCTATACACAAAAGAGACAGAGCTGAAATAGTGTTACTTTTTTACACAAACTACTGTTTTATTTTGTTACATTTTGTTACAAAATAGAAAAAACTCCATTTAAATTAGTTATTATTCCATTAACTAAATTTAATAAGGAGTTACGAAATGGCATTAGTTGAAGAATACAAAAACCATACTGAAGAAAGAGCTACTCTTGGAGTACCACCACTACCTTTGAGTGCAAAACAAGTAGCTGAACTTGTTGAGTTACTTAAAAGCGATGATGTATCAAATAAAGATTATTTAGTAGATTTAATCTCAAATAGAGTAAATCCAGGTGTTGATGATGCGGCTTATGTAAAAGCTGCATTTTTAAATGATTTAGTTCAAGGTAAAACTTCATCAAAAATGATTTCTAAACTTGAAGCTATCTCAATGCTTGGCAAAATGATGGGTGGATATAATGTAAATCCACTTGTTGAGGCTTTAAAACTTGATAACGAATTGGCTCAAGCTGCTGCAAATGAGCTTAAAAATACACTTTTAGTTTATGACTCATTTAATGATGTAAAAGATTTGATGGATGCTGGAAATAGCTTTGCTAAAGAGGTTATCACTTCATGGGCAAATGCAGAGTGGTTTTTAAACAGACCAGCAATAGCTGAAAGCATGACTTTAACAGTTTATAAAGTTCCTGGTGAGACAAATACAGATGATTTAAGTCCAGCTGGTGAAGCATTTACAAGAAGCGATATACCTCTTCATGCAAACTCAATGCTACAAGCTAGAATGACAAAACCACTTGAAACTATAAAAGAGCTTAAAGCAAAAGGAAATCCATTAGCTTATGTTGGTGATGTTGTAGGAACGGGAAGTAGTAGAAAATCAGGTATAAACTCTGTTCAATGGCACATAGGTGAAGATATTGCAGGTGTTCCAAATAAAAGAACAGGTGGGGTTGTAATTGGTTCAATAATCGCTCCTATTTTCTTTAACACAGCAGAAGATAGCGGTTGTTTACCGATAAAAGCAAATGTTGATAAAATGGATACAGGTGATGTTATAACTGTTAAATTTTATGAAGGCAAAATCTATAAAGATGGTGAAGTTATAAGCGAATTTAAAATCGAGCCAAATACACTTCCAGATGAAGTGAGAGCAGGGGGAAGAATACCTTTAATCATCGGAAGAGGTTTAACTGCAAAAGCTAGAACTGCACTTGGAATGGGTGAAGATGAGATATTTGCAAGACCAGAACAACCAGCAGATAGTGGTAAAGGTTATACATTAGCTCAAAAAATAGTAGGAAAAGCTTGTGGTGTAAAAGGTGTTAGAGCTGGAATGTATGTAGAACCAATCGCAACAACTGTAGGAAGTCAAGATACAACTGGACCTATGACTAGAGATGAAGTAAAAGAACTTTCAGCTTTAAGCTTTAGTGCAGATATGGTTATGCAATCATTTTGTCATACAGCAGCTTATCCAAAACCAGCAGATATAAAACTACAACATACACTTCCAGAGTTTATCACTTCAAGAGGTGGTGTGATACTTAGACCAGGTGATGGAGTAATTCACTCATGGTTAAATAGACTTTGTTTGCCAGATACTGTAGGAACAGGTGGAGATAGTCATACAAGATTTCCAATAGGTATAAGCTTTCCAGCTGGAAGTGGGCTTGTAGCATTTGCAGCGGTTACTGGAGCTATGCCACTAAATATGCCAGAATCTGTTTTAGTTAGATTTAAAGGCAAAATGCAAGATGGTATTACATTGAGAGATTTAGTAAATGCAATTCCATATTATGCGATAAAAGCAGGACTTTTAACTGTTGAGAAAAAAGGTAAGAAAAATATTTTTGATGGAACGATTTTAGAGATAGAAGGTTTGGAAGGCTTGAAAGTTGAACAAGCATTTGAACTAAGTGATGCTTCAGCTGAGAGAAGTGCGGCTGCATGTACAGTGAAACTTGGTGTTGATAGTGTAAAAGAGTATTTAACTTCAAATGTAAAACTAATCGAGCAAATGATAGCTGAAGGATATCAAGATGCTAGAACATTAGCTAGAAGAGCTGATAAAATGAAAGAGTGGTTGGCAAATCCAACACTTTTAGAAGCAGACAAAGATGAAGAATATAAAGCGGTTATTGAGATTGATTTAAATGAGATAACAGAACCAATCGTTGCTTGTCCAAATGACCCAGATGATGTAGCAACTTTAAGTGAAGTGTTAAATGACCCAAAACGACCTAAAAATATTGATGAGGTATTTGTTGGAAGTTGTATGACAAATATTGGTCTATTTAGAGCTTTAGGTGAAGTTTTAAGAGGTGAGGGTGCAGTTCCAGTTAGACTTTGGGTATGTCCTCCAACTAAAATGGATCAAAAACAGTTGATGGAAGAGGGTTATTACTCTGTATTTGGTGGAGCTGGGGCTAGACTTGAAACTCCAGGATGTTCTCTTTGTATGGGTAATCAAGCAAGAGTGGCGGATAAAGCGGTAGTATTTAGTACAAGTACAAGAAACTTCGATAACAGAATGGGTAAAGATGCAGCTTGTTACTTAGGTAGTGCTGAACTAGCAGCAGTTTGTGCGATACTTGGAAGAATACCAACAGCTGAAGAGTACAACTCAATCGTACCTAAGAAAATTACAGCTGACAAACAAGCTAAAATTTATAAATATCTAAACTTCCATGAATTTAGTGCTGATGAGTTAAAATATTTAGTTCATTCATAAAAAATAGTAGAGTTTTTCTCTACTATTTTTTTGAATGAATATTAACTAAAATAGTTAAACCAAAATACTACAAGCATTGGCACTACTTAAATAGACTCTGTTGCAAAATTTTGCTTAAATCTACTTTGTATATTTGTTATTTTCTATTAACTTTTTATTTGGAAAATGTTTAGTTAAAAATTTTAAAATTTTAATATGTGTTTGAAACACAAAAAATTTTAAAAGGATTTGATATGAAAAAAGTATCAATTTTGTTAATGGGTGTTGGTATTAGTCTATTTGCAGTAAACTCTTTACATGCAGGTTCATTTAAAC
>JACAEZ010000151.1 GCA_013388565.1 Campylobacterales bacterium
AGCCTAAATACTCTCTGTTTTCTCCAAAAACAGGTGACATGGCTTTAAATGTCATATCAAATTTATCAACACTAATAGACTTCATAACCGTTGGTTTAGTCATCATCTCTTTTACATCTTCTCGAAGTAGATATAAATTATCTCCAACATCATCTCTCCAACTTCTAGCAACGCTAATGCCATCTTTGTCTATTGCTTGTATCCAAACATTTTTAAATGTAGTATATTCTCTTAATTTTTGTGAAAACTCTTTTAATTTAGATTTTGACATATTTTTATCAATTAAATATTTTTTATAAATATCACTTTCAGAAAGTGACATGGCAATTGCCAAAGTCGAATTACTCTTTTCATCTATTAAAACCGCTACCTCATTTAAGATAGTATCAGCAAACGAACTATATTTTTTTATATTTAATTCATGAATTTTGTCTTTTTTATATAAGTTGCCAATATATATGGTAGCCATAGATAGTGTAAAAAAAAGTAGAATTAAGAAGACATTAAATCTGTTTTTAAAAATATTTATCATGATATACCACCTTTAAAAGCTGTAGCTAAAGCCTGTATGAAACCCTTTTGGGTCTATTTTTGTATCTATTTTTACACATTTTGGTAAAAAGAAAAAGATTTTATTCAAAAAATAGTTTACATCTTTCTCTACTCTTTTTGCACTTTTTAGAGCATCTAAAACAACTCTATCCAAAAAATGGGTAGAGTTTGTTTTAAAATATAAAAACTCATCTTTAATCAAAAAATCATAATATTTTCTATCATCTTCATCAATATATACAGTTTTTATAGTAAACTCATCTTTTTTTAAAAATAGATGTAAGTTACTGTTTGCAGTCACATTAAAATATAGTAACATGATAATTATTAAAGTTTTCACATTTTTTAACTCATTATGTAATGATTAATAAGAACAGTACCCCCAATATAACCCTATAAATCCCAAATGGTGCAAAACCAACTCTTTTAAGAATAGCTAAAAATGTCTTAACGGCAATTAAAGCAAATATAAATGCAGTCACAAAACCAATAATCAGTGTTGAAAAATCGTTTGACTCAAATGAGTGAAAATTTTTATAAATATCATAAAATGTAGCAATCATCATCGTAGGCAGAGCTAATAAAAAGCTAAATTCAGCAGCACTTTTTTTGCTAAGCCCTAATAAAAGCCCACCAATGATAGTAGCCCCACTTCTTGAAGTCCCAGGTATCATGGAAATTGATTGAAAAAGCCCTATTAAAAAGGCTTGTTTAAAACTCACCTCGTCCACATCATCAATCTTTGGTGGATTATTTTTTGAATATTTATCCATGAATATAAATATTATTCCACCAATAATAAGCATATATGAAACAGTAGAAACTGAAAAAAGCTCTTTTATATGTTTGTAAAATAAAAAACCCAAAATACCAGTTGGCAAAAATGCAAAAATCAGCTTTTTCCACAAATCTTTTGACTCAACTAATTTTTGCTTGAACAAAAATAAAATTGAAAGAATTGAGCCTAGCTGAATAGCTATCTCAAAACTTTTATGAGCATCATTTTGCTCCAATCCCATCAAATGCGAAGCTAAAATCAAATGCCCCGTTGATGAAATTGGCAAAAATTCAGTAAACCCCTCTAAAATACCTAAAATTATTGCTTGATAAATTTCCATTAGTTCAAATTCTCTTTACAAACTTTCATAATATTTTCAACACTAAAACCAAACTCTTTAAATAAGATATTAGCATCACCACTAGCTCCAAAACTGTTCATGTTAATTAATATATCGGCATATTTGTACCACTCAAGCCCACTTCCAGCTTCAACTGCGATTTTTATCGTATTTTTGTCTATTATGCTATTTTTATACTCACTTGATTGTTCGCCAAATAGTTCATAACATGGAACTGATACAACATTTACAGAAATATTTTCTTCTTCTAATTTTGAGGCAACTTTTACACAAAGTTCAACTTCACTACCAGTTGCTATTAGTGTGATTTGGGCATTATGTGATTTTTTAATCAAATAACCACCTTTTTGAATATCTCCAAAAGCATTCGTTCTATCAAGTACACTCAATTTTTGTCTGCTTAAAACAAATCCGCTAGGGTTATTTAGTGTCAGTGCTACTTTCCAACTCTCAACATTTTCAACACCATCAGCTGGTCTAAACATGTACAGATTTGGTAATGCTCTAAATTGGCTTAAATGCTCGATTGGTTGATGTGTAGGTCCATCTTCGCCAACACCGATACTATCATGAGTCCAGATATAAAACTGTTTAGAGTTCATAAGAGCTGCTATTCTAACAGCTGGTTTTAGGTAGTCACTAAAAACAAAAAATGTAGCATTAAATGGTATAAACAGCCCATAAAGTGCAATACCATTTGCGATAGCACCCATGGCATGTTCTCTTATTCCAAAATGGATATTTTTACCTTTTGGAAAATCGCCCATGTTTATAAGTTCTGTTTTGTTTGATGGAGCCAAATCAGCACTTCCACCGATAAATGAAGGGACAGCTTTTGCGATGGCATTTAAGATTTTGTGGTTACTATCTCTTGTAGCAACACCTTCACCTACTTTAAACTCTGGATATTCGATTTTTGAAAAATCAGGATTTAAAAGTGAATTTAGTATCTCATTTTGCTCTTTATATGGAAGTTCTAGCAGTAGCTTTTTCCACTCTCTCTCCAACAAATCACCCTTTTCAACAGCCGTTCTAAATCTAAACAAAACAGCTTCATCAATAAAAAACTTCTCATGTTCATCAAATCCGACCAACTTTTTAGAAGCTTTTATCTCATCTTCACCAAGTGGGCTACCATGAGTGTGATGACTTCCCTCTAAATTAGCTGAACCTTTTGCGATTTTTGTTTTTGCGATAATCAAAAATGGTTTTTTTGATTTTTTTGCTAGATTTAAAGCACTATCAATTTGAACATAATCATGACCATCTATTTCGATTGTATCAAACCCTTGAGCTTGAAATCTTTGATGAATATTTTCACTCCATGCAATACTTGTATCGCCTTCGATTGTGATATTGTTTGAGTCATATATCAAAATTAAATTATCAAGTTTCAAATGTCCAGCCAATGCACATGCCTCATAACAAATCCCCTCTTGCAAATCGCCATCGCCACACATACAATAAACTTTATTATTTATAATCTCTGCATTTTCTCTATTTAATAAATTTTTTGCATACATACCAGCCATCGCAAACCCTACAGCATTTGCAACCCCTTGACCAAGCGGACCAGTTGTCACTTCAATACCAGCTATTTTGCCATACTCTGGATGACCCTCTGTTCTTGAACCATATTTTCTAAAATTTTTAAGCTCATCTAAAGAGACATCATATCCCCAAAGATATAAAAGTGCATAAATCATAGAGCTTGTATGCCCACCACTAAAAACCAATCTATCTCTATTTAGCCATGTTGGATTTTTTGGATTGTGATTTATGTGATTACTAAGTACCGTCATGATGTCTGCTAAACCCATTGGAGCCCCAGGGTGTCCTGAATTTGCACTTTGCACCATATCAGCACACAAAAACCTAATTGTATTTGCCATTTTGGAATTCATATCCATAAGTTACCCTTTTTAGTTATTTAAATTTTATGTCTAAAAAAATACTCTTTAAGTAAATGATAAAGATTATTTTTAAGTTTTTCATCGAACTGTTCTAAATCTTCCAAACACTTATTTGACAAAATATTTGCTTGATTTATAGACTCATCTAAACCTAAAAGTTTTACAAATGAGTTTTTGTTTGAGTCATTGTTTGTGGTTTTACC
>JACAEZ010000027.1 GCA_013388565.1 Campylobacterales bacterium
CTTATTCCTGACGAAAGGACAAGAGGAAATCAAAGAAAAATTTATACTTTTTTAATTATATTTATGTATAATTCCTGACGAAAGGACAAGAGGAAATCAAAGAAGATATAAACTCTCATCTTTTCGACCAGAGATGAAACACTCTAAAGACTATAGTAGAAAAACAATAGCTTATGCTAGAGTTAGTTCGCACGACCAAAAAGCAGATTTAGAGAGACAAGAACAACTATTAGAGATGTATTGTGCTTCTAATGGCTGGAATTTTGAACTGTTAAGTGATTTAGGAAGTGGCATAAACTACAACAAAAAAGGATTAAAAGAGTTAATAAGTTCTATTATTGATGGAGATGTTGGAAGATTAGTTATAACTCACAAAGATAGACTTCTTAGGTTTGGAGCTGAACTAATTTTTTCTATTTGCGAAGCAAAAGAGGTAGAGGTAGTGATAATAAACAAAGGCGAAGATAGCACTTTTGAAGAAGATTTAGCAAAAGATGTATTAGAGATAATCACAGTATTTAGTGCTAGATTATATGGTGCTAGAAGTAAAAAGAATAAAAAGCTTATTGAAGAGTTGCAAAAGGCAGTAGATGTTAGCTCACAAAATTGAATTAAAACCAAATAATAAGCAAATTACCTATTTTAAAAAAGCTTGTGGAATATCAAGAGTTGCTTGGAATTGGGGATTAGCTAATTGGGAGAAACAATATAAAGATGGACTAAAACCATTAGGAATGAGCCTTAAAAAAGAGTTTAACTCAATCAAAAAAGAGCAATTTCCTTTTACTTATGAAGTTACAAAATATGCTTCACAACAACCATTTATACAACTACAAGAGGCATATAATAGATTTTTTAAAAAGTTAGGTGGTAAGCTAAAATTTAAAAAGAAAAATAAATCTCATGATAGCTTTTACATAGGTGGAGACCAAATAAAAGTAATTGGTAAAAAAGTTAAAATACCAAATTTAGGATTAGTAAGATTAAAAGAAAGTATTAGATTTGATGGAAAAATATCAAATGCAACAGTATCAAGGATAGCTGATAAATGGTTTATCTCATTTGCAATTAAACCATCTATGAGCTATCACAAAACTTGTAAAAACCAAGCAAGTGTTGGGATAGACTTAGGCATTAGTCATTTAGCCGTGTTAAGTGATGGTAGCTTTATTGATAGTCCAAAACCTTTAAAGAGAAATCTTAAAAAGTTAAAAAGGTTATCAAGACAATTATCAAAAAAACAGCATTCAAGAAAAAAAGGGGATACAACTCCTAAATCAAATAATTATATTAAGCACTCACTCAAAGTTTCAAAACTTCATAAAAAAATATCTGATATTAGAAAAGATTTTTTACATAAATTTACATCATATTTAACAGATAATTTTCAATATATATCTATTGAAAGCTTAAATGTTAAAGGAGTGATGTCAAACAGTAAATTATCAAGAGCAATATCAGATATTGGAATATATGAGTTTAAAAGACAAATACTTTATAAAGCAGAGCTAAAAGGCAATTATATTTTAGAAAATGATAAATGGTTTGCAAGTTCTAAAACTTGTCCTAATTGTGGAAATAACAAAGCTGATTTAATTTTAAAAATAGAGTATATGAGTGTTTAGAATGTAAAATGGTTAAAGCAGATAGAGACTTTGTAGCTTCTATAAATTTGCATAACCAACTAGGGAAAGTTCTTCCCGAAGTAATGCCTGTGGAGATAACGGCTCTAAATCAACAAGCTAGACTTATTGATTTAACCAGTATCGTTGAAACAGGAAATAAACATCATTATCTAAGTAAGTATGCTTAAGTATGAGTAAGTTTTATGGAACGGCTATTAAAGATTCTATAGTTTGCTACAGTTAATTCTTAAGTAGTACTTAGCTTTGGTAGTGAAGTTTTAACAAATTTTGCAAAACTACACAAAATTTAATTAAAAAAATTTTGTGAAAGCCAATTGTTTGAATTTTATTGCAAAATTCAGGTTAAATGTATGGTTTTATTACAGTGAAAATCTCACTGTAATAATTTTAGTTTGCTTCTGGTTTTGGAGTTGCAGCAGTTGATGCTGGAAGTATTGGGTATTCGATTTTTGGTTTTGTTCCTGTTAGGCTATTAAAGAATGTTGCAATTGCATTAACCTCTTTTTCATTTAACTCAACACCTAGTTGGATTTTACCCATTTCTGCTATAGCCTCTTTTATATCCCAAATTGCACCGTTATGGTAGTATGGAGCAGTTTCTAATATATTTCTTAAAGTTGGAACTTTAATATGACCATCTTTATTTCCTTTAAAACCACCAAGTTCAGCATGTTTATATTTTCCAGCTACCTCAAATGGTTGCATAGTTCCACCAAGTGCAATTCCATTATGACAAGTTGCACAACCTTTATCTATAAATACTTTTAATCCCTCTTTTTCATCTTTTGTCAATGCTTTTTCGTTGCCATTTAAATAATCATCAAATCTTGAAGGGGTTGTCAATGTCTTTTCAAACACGGCAATAGTATCAGCTACAAGTTTTAAATCAATTTTTGACTCTTTACCATATATTTTTTTAAACTCATTTACATATTCAGGAATAGAGTTAATTCTTTGTTCGATAAGCTCTTTACTAGCCGCCATTTCAGGCATTGCTTGAATTGGTCCTTGTGCTTGAGCCTCTAAATGTGGGTCTCTTCCATCCCAAAATTGAGATTTTGCAAATACTGCATTATAAACAGTTGGAGAGTTTAAATGAGATGGATTTGCAGTCCATTTATGCCCTATTGCAGCTGGAACTAAATCTGCACCAGCTAAAGCTAAGTTGTGGCAAGTGTTACAACTTATAAGATTGCTTTTTGAAAGTCTAGGGTCAAAATATAGCTTTTTACCAAGCTCTACTTTTGCTGGAGTGATTTTATTAGAGTCACTGTCAATAATTTTCATTAAATCTTTTTGTTTTGTAGGAATTGGCTCAAGTCCAGCATCTTTTGCTTGTTTTATTAAAGCATCTGCTGCAAAAACAGAAACAGTGATACAACTAACTGCTACTAATGAATTAAGTAGTTTCATTTTTTATCCTTTATTTTTTTGATAATTATAGTGAAAGCTATTTTAGTAAAGGATAAAAATATATATATAATTATTATTTAATATGTAATGATTAAAGATGTTAGATATGTTGTGTCTCTTTTATTTATTGACTGTAGTAAAACTTGATTTTGATAGTCATATTTGAATGATATGCCAAGAGCTAACATGTCATTAATTTTTATCTCAAATCCACTTTCTGAAGAGATGAAATATTTACTACTCTCTTTTATTGACTGTAAAAAATCAGCATTTTGTTTAAATTTAACATTATCATATATTTTATATTCATAATCTAGCTCTGTTTTGTAACCTATATAGTTCTCTTTTATAGATGGTATTTTATATTTATCTTGTGAGTATGGTAAAGATATTAATAAATCCAAAAGTTGCTCATTTTCATTTATTAGATTAAAGCCAACTCCTGGACCTATATTTAATCTGTAATCATAACCTGAAAATTTATCTAATATATATTTACTCTCTGCAAATCCAAATAATTTTTCAATAATTTCTCTATCCCATCTACCATTTATATTAGATCTATTTGATTTTTCTTTATTACCATCTTTAGCATATAAAAATGAGCTTTTTAAAATATATTTATCAATATTTACAGTTTGTTCTATTTTTGTTTTTGCTGAAAAAGTGGTTGAATCACTATTTCCAGCAGTTTTTACGATAGATAAATCAGTTCGACTTTCTAATTTATCTTGATAAGCATTTAAATAAACTAAAAAAGATGAAATAAGTAATAATTTCTTCATGAATATACTTTTTCAAACATTACATATACAATCCGCCATTAACC
>JACAEZ010000178.1 GCA_013388565.1 Campylobacterales bacterium
ATAGTTCCATTTAGCGGTGGAAAAGATAGTACATTTACACTGCTTTATCTTTTGAAAGAGTATAAAATAAAACCACTCATTGTACAGTTTGACCATGGTTTCATGAGAGATAATTTACTCAAAAATAATCAAAAAACATTTAAAAAGTTGGGAGTTGATGTTATCAGATTTACTCCAAATTGGAAGATTGTAAAAAAATTGATGTTAGAATCACTTAAAAGAAAAGGTGATTTTTGTTGGCATTGTCACACAGGAATATTTGCATATCCTATGCACATTGCTATAAAATTCAATGTACCTCTTGTATTTTGGGGAGAGCCAAGTGCTGAATATACCGCTTATTATGACTATGAAGAGACAGAGATAGAGAGTGTTGATGAAAAGAGATTTAACAGATTTATAAATCTTGGAATTACAGCAGATGATATGTATGGCATGATAAATAGCGAACATGACCCAATAGACAAACGAGATTTAATTCCATACACATATCCACCACTAAAAGAGTTAAAAAATATAAAATACAACTCCGTATGTTTGGGTAGCTTCATTCCATGGGATGTAAAGAAAAATGTTGAGTTAATCCAATCAGAGCTTGGTTGGAGTGGCGATGAAGTTGAGGGTATCCCATTTGATTTATACCCTTATGAAAAAATCGAATGTTTCATGCAAGGTGTTAGAGATTATATTAAGTTTATAAAAAGAGGATATGGTAGAGTTACTCAAATGACATCACTTGATATAAGACATGAAAGGCTTGATAGAGAAGATGCCTTAAAGCTTATAAAAGAGTATGAGGGTAAAAAACCAAATGCCTTAAAATTATTTTTAGAATATTTGGATTTAAGCGAAGATGAGTTTAATGAAATAGTAAAATCGACTGCTATTCCTCCTTACTCTCATGATTTTAGCAAATGTGATTATTGCAATAAACCGAAAGATTTTGAAAGCTGGTATAAAGAGTCATGATAGGAGTTATAGATTATGGTGCAGGGAATATCAAATCATTGCAAAATGGTTTTGAATATTTAGGTGAAAAGACGAAAATTATAAGTGAAAAATTTAATCCACATGATTTTTCACATTTGATACTACCAGGTGTTGGAGCTTTTTGCAATGCTATGGATGCTTTACAAAAAAGAGATTTACAACACTCAATTTTAGAATTTGTAAATGACAAAAAGCCATTTTTAGGTATTTGTCTTGGAATGCAACTACTTTGCACAATAGGTCATGAACCGTTTAAATGTGATGGTTTAGGCATTATTGAAGGTGAATGTAAAAAATTACAAAACACTCCAAGAACCCCTCATGTTGGCTGGAATAATATCTTAATAGAAAATAATCACAAAATATTAAAAGGTATAAAAAAAGGGTGTGATTTTTATTTTGTACACTCATATTTTGTGGAGTGTGATGAAAAGTTTGTTGTTGCAAAAACAGAGTATGGAACAACATTTAACTCTATTATTGCTTTTGAAAATATTATAGGAATACAGTTTCACCCAGAAAAATCTCAAGAAAACGGTTTAAAAATATTAGAAAATTTTGTTGAAATGGATAAATATGCTTAAAAAAAGAGTTATTCCAGTATTACTGCTTCAAAATGGCAGAATGGTAAAAGGTAAACAGTTTAAAGATTTTGTTGATACAGGCGACCCTGTAAGTTCAGCAAAAGTTTATAGTCATCAAGATGCAGATGAGTTGATTTTTTTAGATATTACAGCAACAATCAAAAAAACCCCTACAAATCTTGAAATAATAGAAAAAGTTTCAAAAGAGTGTTTCATGCCACTTACTATAGGTGGTGGAATAAAAAATATGCAAGATATAGAAAATGCACTAAAAGCAGGAGCTGATAAAGTTTGCTTAAATTCAGCAGTTCTTAGAAAACCATCTATTTTAAAAAATGCTTCTCAAAAATTTGGCTCACAATGTATAGTTGTTTGTGTAGATGTTAGACTTGAAGGTGTTAGATATGAGGTTTATTCACATAATGGAACAATAAATAAATATTTAGATTTTGCGGAGTATTTAAAATATTTAGAAAGCCTTGGTGCAGGAGAGATTATTATAAACTCTATCGACCGTGATGGAATGATGTGTGGCTATGATTTAGAGTTGATAAGAGTCGCAAGAGAAGCTACAAAACTACCTCTAATAGCACTAGGTGGTGCTGGAAACTTTGAAGATTTATATGAAGGCTTCAGTGCAGGAGCAGATGCAGTAGCTTGTAGTTCACTATTTCACTTTGGAGACAATAACCCACTTAGAGCAAAAGCTTATCTAAAAAACAAAGGAATTGCTCTAAAAAAGATATGAAATAAAATTTAGATTTTATAATGCAAATTAAAATGGAGAGAGTTTTGAATAAAATAGAGGTATATACAGAAGAGCTTGTAAGAAAACAGATGTCTTTTAACTTGGGTGAAAAACAGTTTTGGGTATGTATATCCTCAAGGAAATATTACAAACATTGAGAAAGTTGAAAAACTTTTAAAACAAGCAGGTGGAAAGCCTAAAGAGTGCGATTTACAGACTTTCTTAAAGGTGGAAATGGAAAAGCAAAACCTGAATATATTATAACTTTTAAAGATGAACCAAATACTATTATTGTTATAGAGTGCAAAAAAACTTCAAAACAACATCAATCAAATAGCTTTAACAAACCTAATAGTTATTCAATAGATGGTGCATTATATTATGCAAAATTTTTAAAGTCAGAATATAATGTTATTGCTATTGGAGTTAGTGGTACAGAAAAAGAGAAAGCCTTATTAGATGTTTATTATTGGCAAAAAAAACAAGACGAACCGCAATATCAGAAAAAACTTCACAATATCTTTTTAACACCTATAAATTATTTAAAAGCAATTCATGGAGAGAAAATATCGAAAAATTACTCCCTAGATGAAATTAGAGAAACTGCTATTGATTTCCATAGTAAATTAAGAACTATTAGAATTACAGAAAAACAAAAACCAATTTTTATAGCTGGAATTTTAATTGCATTAGAAGACCAAGATTTTGCTCGCGATTATATAAACATGACAAGTTTTAACTCTGTTATTACAAATTTAACAAGTGCTATAGATAGAGTTTTAGATGAAAGTGATATATCTAAAATAAAAAAGGGTGTACGAACTCTAAGGGAGCGAATAAATTCTATGCTTTATGAGAGAACTGCCCTCTCAAAACAACCCGATGAGCTTATAAAATACGAATTAGACAATATAAAACAACAAGAGTTCTCAAAAAATATGATATTTAAAGACCCATATTTGCTTGATTTTTTAGAGATAAATGATAGGTACTTAGAAAAAGATTTTGAAGATGCCATTTTGCGAAGTATTGAACAGTTTATATTTGAGCTAGGAGTTGGGTTTAGTTTTATTGAAAGACAAAAAAAGAATCATCATAGACGGGGAAGATTTTAAAATTGATTTGCTTTTTTATAATCGTAAACTTAAAAGACTAATTGCAATAGACCTTAAAATAGGTAAATTTAAAGCTGAATATAAAGGTCAAATGGAGTTATACTTAAAATGGCTTTCAAAATATGAAAAGGAAGAGGGAGAAAAAGAACCGCTAGGAATAATACTCTGTGCCGATAAAAAAGAGGAACAAATTGAACTTTTGGAGCTAGAAAAAAGTGGCATCCATGTGGCTCAGTATTTGACAGTTTTACCTCCAAGAGAAATACTTGAAGCCAAATTACACCAAGCCATAGAGAGTGCAAAAGCAAAATATATAATAGAGCTTAACCAATGAATAACCAACTTCAACGAACCAAGTTTTTACTCTACAAATCCGAAAATGGAAAAATAAAGGTAGATGTACTGGTGCAAGATGAAACGGTATGGCTTACACAAGAGCAGATGGCTGAACTTTTTGGGCGAGATAGAACCGTTATCACGAAACACATCAATAATATTTTTAAAGAGGGCGAACTAGAAGAAAAAAGCAATGTGCAAAATTTGCACTTTGCTCATTCAGACAAACCTATAAAATACTATAACCTCGATATTATCATCTCCGTAGGCTATAGAGTCAAATCACTCCAAGGTACGAGATTTAGACAATGGGCTACACAACACCTCAAAGAATTTATCATCAAAGGTTTTACGATGGATGATGAGAGGCTAAAAGACCTAAGACAGATATTTGGTAAAGATTATTTTGATGAGCAGTTGGAGAGAATCCGAGATGTACGAAGCAGTGAACGAAGAGTTTACCAAAAAATTACCGATATTTATGCACAGTGTAGTGTGGACTATGACCCAAATCATGAGATAAGCCAAGAGTTTTTTGCAACTGTTCAAAATAAACTCCACTTTGCGATAGTCGGTGAAACGGCGGCTGAAATAATTTACAATAGAGTAGATAGTACTAAGCAAAACATGGGACTAACTAGCTGGAAAAATGCACCCCATGGCAAAATTAGAAAAAATGATGTAGTAGTAGCCAAAAATTATCTTTCACTTGATGAACTGGACTTTTTTAATCGAATCGTTACTATGTATCTTGACTATGCAGAACTTCAAGCTAGAAACAAACAAGTAATGACTATGAAAGATTGGGTTTTTAAGTGATTGAAGTTTTTAATAATAAATGGTAAAATGTAAAAAATCTAAATAAAAAGGGGGA
>JACAEZ010000179.1 GCA_013388565.1 Campylobacterales bacterium
CATATGCTTATTTCTTTTTTACACTTTTTTTAGTAATAGTTTTATATGGTTATATAGTACATCTATATAGAAGTGAAAAAAAAGGCGAGAGAGATTATGAAAAATATGGAAAGATTGCTCTTGACGATGAACTTAACTCTCCGCCTGTCGAAGACTTACCCGCATCAAAAAGGTATCATGAACAAAGCTTGAAAACAAAGGAGAGCTAAGATGAATTGGTTGGATGATAGTGTCAACGCCCTCTCGTTGTTAGGTGCTGTCGTAATAATAATACTTACTGTATTAGTAGTTGGTAAGTATGTTAAGCAAATCAAAGACGATAGAGCTACAGGGGAATTGGCTCCTGATAATTGGGATGGTATTGGTGAATATAAAAATGAATTGCCTGTTGGTTGGGCTTTAGCATTTTTAGGAACTTGTGTTTGGGCGGTATGGTATTGGGTTGCTGGTTATCCAGTATGGGCATATTCACAAATTGGTGAATGGAATGAAGAAGTAGCTGCTCATAATGCTAAATTTGAAAGTACTTGGTCAAATGCTAATAAAGATACTTTAAAAGCTATGGGTGAAAGTGTATATTTAGTTCAATGTGCTCCATGTCATGGTGAAACAGCTGATGGTATGAATGGAAAAGCTCAAAATTTAAATACTTGGGGAAAAGAAGAACATATTGCAAGTACTATTATACATGGTGCGAAAGGTATGAACTATCCTCTTGGAGAGATGCCAGCTAATTTATTAGATGCTGAAAGTGCGAAAGCAGTTGCAGCTTATGTCATGGCTGAAATGAGTCCTAATAAAAAGACAAAATATCCTGAATTAGTAGAAACTGGAAAATCTCTTTATGCTACTTGTGCTGGATGCCATGGAGAAGATGGTAAAGGTATGGGTGGAATGGCTCCAGATTTACATGCATTAGTTCAAGGTGCATTAAATCAAGGTAAAAAAGGAAATATCGGTATAATGCCTTCATTCAAAGGAAGATTGTCTGATATTCAAATGAATGCTCTTAATGAGTATATCTATTCATTGCAATAATGGAGGGCTTCATGGGACAATATTTTAGATTAAATGGAATTGGCGGTATGTTAATAGCTGTTGTGTTGCTTTTGTCAATTTTAGCATTTTTAGTTATTAATGCTGTTATCGTTCAAAATGCTAATGCAACTAACAATTATGAAATTGTAGAGCCATTCAAAATTCAAAAAATCAATCCTAATACAAGAGAAGAACACTTAAAATAAGTGTTTGACTCTTTATTAAACTAAACTCAAGGGGTTAGATATGAAATTAGAAGTAGTGATTAGTGTAGTATTAGTAGTACTAGCTGCTTTCACCTTATGGGCTGTTGTAACTCCAAATCATCTTTATGTTGGTTAATAAATTATCGATGAATTTGAATACAACTTTGAAAAGAGCAGAGATTTTAATCTCTTTGCTCTTTATCTTTAATATTAATCTTTTAGCTGATTTAAACAACTCTTTTTTTCTACAAAATAATTTCTTAAAATCTGAAAAGTTGATTGTAAAAATTAATGAAATCGCCAGTGAAGTAAAACTTAAAACAGGTGTATCAATATATTTAGCCATTGTTGAAACATTAAATGGTAAAGATATACATGAATATCAAAATGAGTTAATTTCTGACTTAAATTCTTCATATATTTTATTAACTTTTGCAAAACAAGAACAAAAAGTGGATATTATTTCAAGTGATGATATTTCATCTAAAATTGATAAAGATACAATATTAGATGAGTATATGATACCGATATTGGTAGCTAGAAATAAAGAAGGTAATTTAGAAAATCAATATTATGCAGCAATATTTAATGGTTTTGCTGAAATTGCAGATGAAGTTGCAACTTCATTTAATATACAACTTACTACAAATATTGGTAGTGAAGGCAAAGCTACAATTAATATTTTGAATGCAATATTTTGGTTTATGATATTCTCTTTTGTAGCAACATTTGTATATATTAGGATTAAAAGGTAAATTTATGGAGAGTAAGAAAAAAGAGTTTAATGCTTGGCCTTTAGGTATAGCTGGAATGATAGTAGCTACTATATTTTTGATAATTTGGACTATCGATATTGCTTTAAAAAATCCAGTTCAATTAGAAAATAAGTTTTTAGCAAATTATCATGCAGTTGATGACAATATAAATGATATTTCAAAAAATCAAGAGCTTTTTAGTAAAAAGTATAATATTTCTATAGAAAAAAGTGATTTTATTATAGGTCAAAACAGTGTCAAACTCATAGTAACTGACAAAAATGGTAATAAAATTAATAATGCAAAAGTTGAAATTCTCCTAACAAGACCACATACTACACAAGAAGATAAGCATTTAATTGTTAGAGAAAATGATGGTTATTATGTAAGTGATGCTTTTGATATAGTTAGTAAAGGAAGATGGCTTATTTATTCTAAAGCTAATGTTGAAGGTTATCAAGGATTTAGTGAAATGGAATTTTTTGCTAAGTAATTTATGAATGTATTTACAACTTCCAGACATCTTAGAAATTATTTAAAATCAAATTTAAATAGTAATGGTTTAATCCAAAAATCCATTACTATTGATGAGTTTGAAAATCGTTCAATTGTTATAGATAATTTAAAAATTATAGACAGTGATATTAGAACAATCTTTATGTATCAAGCATCTAGCTTTTATGATTTTTCAAAATTAAAATTTAACAAAGATTTTATAAATTTCTTTTTCGAATCTGATTTTATATTTAAATTTTTTGAAGAGATATATCTTGAAAATATCTCTTTAGATGATTTAGTTCAAAAAAAATTATATACAGATTATAGTGATGAAATAGAAATTTTAAAAATTTTGCTTACAAATTACATCTCTTTGCTAAAACAAAACTCTTACTATGATAGAATTTTAATCCCTAATAATTATAAGTTAAATTTAGAATATCTTAAAAATTTTGAATTTATAAATATTCATATAGAATCTTATCTCTCATATTTTGAATTGCAACTATTAAATAATATTTCAAAAATTATTCAGCTAAATATATATTTAAATACAAACAAATTTAATAAAAAAATGATAAAAAAATTTGAACAATTTAATATATTTTTAGCTGAAAACAACAACTATATTATAGATTTTTCAAATAAAAAAATAATATCTAATATAGAAAATAAAAATCAAACAAATTTTGAAGTAAAAGCTTTTTCACAAAGATTAAATCAAATAGCATTTATAAAAGCAAAATTATATGAATTTATCGAAATAGATAAATTTTTACCAGAAAATATAGCAATAATTTTACCAGATGAGAGTTTTGCTAAATATTTAGATATTTTTGACAATGAAATAAATTTAAATTTTGCCATGGGTAAATCTATTACACAAAATAGATTATTTGTCTATTTAAATACACTATTTGAATATATAAAAGAGAAAAATGTTTTGACATTTAATAGATTAAAAAGATTATCCATTGATGATGAATTACAAGAAAATATTTTAAAATCAAAAAATTCATTAGACAACTTAGTTTTTTACGATTTAATTAATAAAATTTTAGAATATTTTAAAGATGATGAGATATTTGAATTTATTTATAAAGAGCTTTATAGACTAAAGCAATATGATATATTTTTAGATAAATTGACATTTAAACAAAAGTTTCAAATATTGCTATCAAATATTCAAAACAAACATTTAGATGATATAAATGGCGGTAAAATAACTGTTGTAGGATTATTGGAAAGTCGTGGTATAACATTTGATGGTGTTATTATCGTTGATTTTAATGAAGATACGGTTCCAAAATATAATCAAAAAGATATATTTTTATCAACATTTTTAAGAATTGATTTGGGTTTACCTACAAAAGATGATAGATTAAACTTACAAAAATATCTATATAAAAGAGTATTTGACAACTCTAAAAAAGTTTCAATTAGTTATGTTCAAAACGATTCATATATTCCAAGTAGATTTTTAACAGAGCTAGATTTAAAAAAATCAGCTCAAACATTTGATGAATATTATGATTATTTAACACTCAACTTTATAAAAAGAGATGTTTTTAACAAAGAGATTATATTAAATATTGATTTTAAAGATATAAAAATATCAGCTTCTTCATTAAATACATTTTTAAGTTGCAAAAGAAAATATTATTTAAAACATATTCAAAAAATCAAAGAACATGAAATCTCACTACTTCCATCATATAAAAATATTGGAACAATTTTACATGAAACATTGAAAGAGTTATATTTAAATAACACATTTTTTGAAAATGGTTTAGATATGCAAAAAAAATTTAAAAACCATCTATTTAAACATATATCACATGACCATTTTACAAATTATGAAATAAATGTATGGTCAAAAAAGATAGAATTTTTTTGTAATCATGAATATAGTAGATTAAGTAGTGGTGTAATGCCTATTGCTTTTGAAGAGCCAATAAATTTTATTTACAAAAATTTACAAATAGTTGGTTCAATAGATAGAATAGACAAATTTAATGATGAATATTTTGTAATAGATTATAAAAGTTCTACAAATATATCTGTTGATAGTGAAAGAAATTTTGAAAAAAGTGTTGATTTTCAATTAGAGCTATACTATCTTTATACATTGAGAGTAAAAAATTATCTTAAAACAAGAGCATTTTTTTATGACTTAAATAATGGTGAGTTGCTAGAAGAGAAGATGTTAAAAGAGAAGTTAGAAATTTTGGAAAATATTTTTGATATGCTTTTAAAAAGTAGCAGTTTCAATTTTTCAAAGTGTGAAGATACAAAAGTTTGTTTGTATTGTCCATATAAAATTATGTGTGGTAGATATTAATGGAAAAACTTGTAGCATTAAAAGCAAGTGCAGGAAGTGGAAAAACATTCTCATTAGTTGTAAGATATTTATCACTTCTATTTTTAAAAGCAAAACCTAATGAAATATTGGCATTGACATTTACAAATAAAGCTGCAAATGAGATGAGAGAGAGAATTTACTCTACACTCCTAAACTTAGAAAACGAACCAAACTATATAAAAAATATAGCCATGCAGACAAATTTAAGTGAAGATGATATTAAAAAAAATAAATCCATTATATTAAAAGAGTTTTTAAGCAGTGAAATTAAAATTTATACTATTGATAAATTTATTCATCAAATTATCCGTTCATTTTCATTTGAAGCATCTATCTCAAAAGATTTTACAGTCTCTTCACAAAAAAGCGATATTTTAAATTTTGCATTTTTAAAAGAGTTAAATGAGGTAGAATTAGATGATTTTATATTTTTTGAACTATTTGAAAATAAAAAATTTAGTTCTATGTTAGACTCTTTTGAAATATTAGAAGAAAAAATTGGTGAAATGAATATCCTTGATTATAAGGTTGATATAGATTTTGATTTAAATAAAAGAGTGCTGAAAAATGCTCTTATTATTAAAGATGCCATTTTAAATAGTAATTTAAGTAATTCAGCAAATAACAGTGTGGACTTTTATGATATTGACTCTTTGTTTGACAAAGGAAAGACTTGGCTTACAAAAGATAGATTACAA
>JACAEZ010000166.1 GCA_013388565.1 Campylobacterales bacterium
CAATATAGCAATCCAGCATACTATTTAAAATACACCTCTGATTTGTTTGAAACAAAATGGTTAAACAATAAAACTTATCCATTAGAAGATGGGTATAGATATAGAAAATACAAAGAACAAAAAGTAAATGTAGAGGCAGATTTTGAATATAAATTGGATATTCATTCATTTTTAATTGGGTTATATACACAACAAACAAAAATTTTAAAAGATGAGACATATAGAAACTATGTGTTTAATGAAGGTTTGACTGATGGTTTTTATTATTATGATAAGTTGCTTAACCGTCCAGAAAATCCAGAAGATAGAACTCAAAAAGCTGTTTTTTTTCAAGATTATGTTGATATTACAGATTGGCTATCACTTACAATAGGTGCTAGATATGATGATTTTAGTGATATTGGGAATGAACTTTCTCCAAGATTAGCAACTGTTTTTAGAATTGATGATATAAATATTTTAAAATTTCAAATATCAAGAGCATTTAGACCACCTACATTTTATGAAAATTATGGATATATGTCTTTAAATAAGTTAAATCCTGAAACAGTAGATACAATAGAGACTTCTTACATCTATAATGACAAAACTAAAACATTTAGAGTAACACTATTTGATTCAAATATAAAAAACATGATTACACAAGATTACAGTTCATACTATTTTATTAATTTAAAAGATGAGGCAAAATTGAGTGGTGTTGAATTAGAGTTTAAAATGTTAGCTGATTTTGCAGAGTTTGGAATAAATAGTGCTTTTTATAACTCAAAAAATAGACAAACAGGGAATGAATTTGCTTTAAGTGCAAGTTATATGGGAAATATATTTTTGACATTTAACCCCAAAAGTGATTACTCTACTAGCTTTTGGTATAGATATATCTCTAAAAAACCACGACTTGAAGATAGTTCAAACGGCTACATTCCAGCACAAGATTATTTAAATATCACACAAGCTTTTGAAAATATTGTAAAAAATGGTGATTTACATGTTGGTGTTAGAAATATATTTGATGAAGTACAAACAACACTCTATGCTCCACTAAATCCACAAAATTATGATGATATACCATACATGAGACGAAGTTTTTGGATTAATTTTAGTTATAGGTTTTGACCAAAAAAACTCTAAAATGTGTGAAAATTTATGGTTTATATAGTAAATGTAAGCTGTGGGTATCGTTTTTAAATAATTTATAATAAAAGTTAAATTTATTTTTAGATAGCTTTTATTTTTTACAACCCCTCACTAATGATATTCCAAAGTGTTTCACACTGCTTATCTGTTAAGAAAAAGCTGTTTTTTAGTTTAAATAGCTCTTCTATCGTAGTTTTTGTAAATGTTGTTGTGGAGTAGATACAGTTTTGATGTGCTTTTAGAAACCCTCTTGTAATTGCGATATTATCATCAATATTTTTATCACATATAAAACATTTAAACTCTTGATTTAATCTTCCTTCAAATTCAAGAAGTTCTAAATAGGCTTCTATAATGGCTCGTTTTGGATTTTGTTTTTGGAGTTTTATAGAGATAGTTTCTAATAAATTGAAGTAAAATTCACCGCATTCGGTTATGTCTTTTAGATGTTTATATAAAAGTTTTATAAACTGTTGCCAGATAAAACATTTTTGAGTATCAAATAACCAGCTTTCATGAAGGTGTAAAATGTCTCTAAGTCTTGGTATTTTTGATTTTATAGAGTGTTCTAATTCAAAATCAATTTTGTAGCCGATATTTATTTGGCTATGTCTAAGTCCGTAAAATCTATATGCTGTGTAAAGTTTACTGTTTGCAAGTATTGTAACTATTAAATCTTCATCTTTTACCTTTGCAAAGTTTAGGATATATCCTTGCATGACTAGTGAACTACTTGATTTTTTCCGTTTCTTTTTGCTATGTATAGATTTTCATCAGCATGTTTTATAATGTTATTAAATGTTTGTTCATCTATATTATCACATGATGATGTGCCTATACTTACTGTTACAGTTAATGTTTTAGAGTTTATAACTATTTTATTTTGTTCAATATTTTTTCTGATTTTTTCTGCTATTTTTTTAATATTTTCAAGTTTTGAAACTGGTAATAAAACTAAAAACTCTTCACCACCATATCTAAAAACCATATCCATATTTCTAACACTGTTTTTTATGCTCTCTGCAATCTCTTTTAAAACAATATCTCCTATGTCATGACCAAAAGTGTCATTTATCTGTTTAAAATTGTCAATATCTATCAGTAATAGACCTATTGTTATATTGTTGTTATTGCAATGAAATCCATTTTGCAAAACCTCTTTTAGTTTTCTTCTTGTATAAAGTGTAGTTAATTCATCTGTAATTAGTTCATGTTCTCTTTTCTCAACCATATAAAATGTGAGCATATTTGATAATGAAAAAGATAATTTAAATATAAATGAGTAAGCATTCAACAAATCAACATACTTTTTATTTTCTACAAAAAAGAAGATATTTTGTTCAACAATATGAACCCTTTTGTGCATATCATATATTTTTTGATAGTTCTCTTTAGATGTTACAACATCCTTTACATCACTATGTTCAAGCCAACAACCAAGTTCACATTTTGTAAAATCCAACTCTGGAAGTTTTCCTTTATTTGCACTTTTAATTGCTAAAATAAGTTTTGTAAGCCACTCAATATGTAAAATTTTTAACTCTTTATAACTATTGGCTCTATCATCTTGCTTTTTTTTCAACTCATCTAAAAATATCAAATCTTGTTCAAAAATTGTATTTAAATACCCTTTTGCACCATAATTTCTAATCGTTTCAAAGTATAGTCTAATATCTTTTCTAAGTTTAAAATCATGTTTTGCATGAAATAAAAATTGTGTTTGAAGGTAGTTCGCACCACTTATATAAAGTTCAAATGGGATAAATCTTTGGTAGTGAATTTTACCAATTTCTATTAATTCAAATTGAAGCTCTTTTAAAGGTTTTGTAATAGCCTCAAAAAATAACTTTTTTTGTCTAGCGATAGTCTGTTCTAGTTGTTCTTGAGAAGAAAAAAATTGTTTCATATAGCTATTTGTATCTATTGTTGTATAAAAATTAGCAAATATTAATTCACTTTTGTCTTCTATTTTTTTTAACTCTTTAAACATAAAACTATCCATAAACTATTTTTCTTAATATTACACAACATATAGTATTAACTAGATTAAAATAGAGAAAATGTTTGAAGCTATTTAAGTGATCCGTCAACCCCATACTGGAAAAACACTTGATTGGACATTTAGTTCAAACGACATAGAAAATCAAGAAGAATTTGAACAACTATTAAATACTTGAATATAATGTTCAAGTTGAAAAATATAAATTAGTAGTTTAAAGTGTTTTGTTCAAAATGAAAATGATATTGAAAATAATAAAATTATTTCACAAGAAAGTATGTTTGAAAATTTAGAGAAAAAACTATTTGGATAATTTTGAAATTAAAGATTTTGAAATTATTTAGACAATGCGACAACTTCATTTTACTTTATTTATGCCCTTAAACTCAATATAACAAAAACAAAGTTAGAATTTTGGAAATAGTTGAGATTAATGATTTAAAGGAAATTTATGGATTTTTTAACAAATACAAATGTGTTGTTTTATTTGATGGCTTATTTGATTGGGGCTATTCCGTTTGGGTTGGTGTTGGCTAAGATGTTTGCGAAAGTGGATATTACAAGTGAGGGGAGTAAAAGTATAGGTGCTACAAATGTGCTTCGAGTTGTATCTGAAAAAGACCCAAAATTGGCTAAAAAGCTTGGTGCTGGGACATTGGTTTTAGATGCTTTAAAAGGAATGATTATTTTAGCTGTTGCAAAAATGGCTGGAATTGATGAGTCTGTTTTGTGGGGAATGGCGGTATTAGCAGTTTTAGGGCATTGTTATAGTCCATATTTGATGTTTGAGGGTGGAAAAGGTGTTGCTACTAGTTTTGGAGTTTTGCTATTTATGTTACCGATTGAAACAATCTTAGCATTTGTATCATGGGCATTTATGGCTAAAAGTGTGAAAATATCATCTTTATCTTCACTTGTTGGACTGTTGATTTTATTGATTTCCATGAATGTCATTCACCCTACTTTGCCTGAAATAAACTCGCAAGTGCCTGTTTATTTGATAGCATTTATAATTGTTTATAAACATATTCCAAATATTATAAGACTTATAAAAAAAGAGGAACAAAAAGTTGCTCTATAAAATCAAGATAAAAGAGTTACAAATTGAGTGCATTATTGGGATTTTAGATTTTGAAAGAGAAAATTCTCAAAAAGTTGTAGTAAATTTAGAGTGTGATTATGAGTATGGAGATAAATTTTTAGATTATGCTTTGATTGTTTCAAAAATAGAAGATAGCTTTATTTGCGAACAATTTTTGTTGATAGAAGATGCCATAAACTCTATTTTAACAATGTTGAAAAAAGAGTTTAGTTTTATTAAAAGTATTAAAATTGAGATATTAAAACCAGACATTTTAAAGAATTGTACAGTTGGTATAGAATATTTCATGAGTTTTGATTAAAAATATAATTTTTTTCTTAATTCAACCTTTAAAAAAATATTTTTTTCTGATATAATTTTATATAAAATTAAATTTTATAAAAGGATAGCATTTGAGAATTTTAATCGTAGAAGATGAAGTTACTTTAAACAAAACATTGGCTGAGGGGCTAAATGAGTTAAACTATCAAACAGATGTTTGTGAAACATTGAAAGATGCAGAATATTTCATAAGTATAAGAAATTATGATTTAGTTTTGACAGATTGGATGTTACCAGATGGAAATGGAATAGAGTTAATAGCACAAGCTAAACAAAAATCATCAAGAACTGCTGTTGTTGTACTTTCAGCTAGAGATGATAAAGATAGTGAAATAGAAGCACTCAAAGAGGGTGCTGATGATTATATCAGAAAACCGTTTGATTTTGATATTTTAGTTGCTAGAATAGAGGCTAGACTTAGATTTGGCGGAACAAATGTAATTGAAATTCAAGATTTAGTAATCAATCCTGATGAGGAGAGAATTATATTTAAAGGTGTTGAAATAGAGTTAAAAGGTAAGCCTTTTGAAGTTTTAACACATTTAGCAAGACATAGAGACCAAATCGTTTCAAAAGAACAACTACTTGATGCAATTTGGGAAGAGCCAGAACTTGTAACTCCAAATGTTATCGAAGTTGCGATTAATCAAATTAGACAAAAAATGGACAAACCGCTTAAAATATCTACAATAGAAACAGTTAGAAGAAGAGGCTACAAATTTTGCTATCCAAAGGGAGCATAAGAAAAGATTTTTTAAAGCAGTTAGTGTTAGCATTAGCTTCACTAATTGCTATCTTCTCTTTAGTTTTATATGGCTTTATTAAAAGCTCAATCTACGAAGATATAGTTATCGAAACTACTGATTTAGCCAAATTTATATCAAACTCCAAAACAAAATACAAAATCAATGAGACAATTTGTGTATCTTCTATCGACTTGCCTCGAAATAAAAGTGAAATCAAAGTTGTAAAGCCAGAATTTTATGTAAATGGGCTTTTTATAAAAGAGTATAGTGAAGAGAATAAAAAATATATAGATTTTTACTATCCATACAATTACGAAGAGAACTCTTTTATAAAAATATCAAAAGATATAACAAATGTGCATAAACTACTTGATAAAATATTTAAAAGTATTGTTATCATAAATATTTTTAGCATGATACTTATTGCTATTTATGCTTTTTTCTTGTCAAATCTGTTTAGTACACCGATTAATAATCTTTCAAAACAACTATCAAACATGAATGAGTATGAAATATCTAATATAAATGAAACAAGAATTCATGAAGAGTTTGTACCTTTAGCTAAAACAATAAATAAGCTACTTGAAAGAATTCAAACATTTGTAAAATATCAAAAAGAGCTATTTATCGGTATTGCTCATGAACTAAAAACTCCATTGGCTGTCATGAAACTAAAAAATGAGGTCACTTTAAAAAGACCACGAGAAGCTGAAAAATATATAGAAGCATTAGAATTAAACATTAAAACAATAAATGAGATGAATACAATGATTTCAAATATATTAGAAATTGGACGACAAGAGGGTGCTCATTTTGAACAACCTATAGAGATTGATATTATAGATTTTTTAAATAAAAAAGCAAACGATTATAAACTACTTGCAAAAAAAGATAATAAAATTATAAATATAGATTTAAATCCAAAACAGTTAAAACTTAGAATGCAAATAAGTTTACTACACCAAATTGTTCAAAATTTTGTACAAAATGGTATTAAATTTACACCAGAAGGTAAAACAATAGAGCTTAAAAGCTACATTTTAGATAGTGAATTTGTCATAGAAGTCTTAAATGAAGGGAGTAGTATAAAAGAGAATATTGATTATTTCGCTCCATTTAAAAGAGAAGGCAACAAAGCAGGAGCGGGGCTTGGTCTATTTTTAGCAAAAGGTGCAGCAGATGCACTGGGTGGAAATATAACTCTTAAAAATAGAGATGATAAGAACGGTGTGATTGCATCTTTTAAAATGCCACTAACTTGTCCCTTACAAAATAAATCTGATAGAAAAAGATAAAAAGGTATTTCATGATAGAGATGATAAATAAAAAAGAGAATATTTTTGGTGATAGTATCGCATTTGTTGAAAATTGGGATTTTAGCAAAGCAAATTTGAGTGAAGAAAATAGAATAAAAGCTATCACACAAGTAGCAAGTATTTGCTATCAATCACCAAATGCAATAGGTAGTGAAAATCTTTATAATAGATTAAAAGCCGAAAGTATAGGACTTCCATCTAGCAGTTTTGAGTTTGTACCTGTACTGCTTGATATGCAAAACAACAGACACTCTGAATTATTAAAATTTGAATTTTCAAGTATTAAAAAGTTTGGTGAAGTTGTGGAAGAGAGATACTATCTTACAAACTATAGAGCAATTTTATTTGATTATGAAAAAAATAAAAATGGCTACTCATTTGACATCACAAAACTTTACAATACACAAACAGAGTGCGAAATTATCAAAAAATATTTTCATATATTTTTATTTAAAGTAGATTTGCCAACAAGAAGCCAAATGGTGCGACATAGAGTCTCTTGGCAAGAACTTTCAAGACGATATGTAAGTGGTAAAAGAGTCCCATTTGAATTTTATTACAGTCAAAACTTAAACGATGATGAGACAAAAAAAATAGTTGAAAGTTGTGTAAATCACTACTACAAACTACTAGAAAATGGTATAAAACCGCAAGAGGCTAGAAGAGTAATCCCTCAAATGGCATATACTCAAATTTGGGGAGCATTTTATCCATCTCAACTTGATAATTTTTTCAAGTTAAGATGTGATGTTCATGCACAGTTGGAAATTCAGCAAGTTGCACTCACCATGAAAGAGTTAATAGAAAAACAGAAGGAATTTTCATGATAGTAGATATAAGTTTACCGCAAAACCCATACAAAGTTGTTATAGAAACGATAGAGTATTTAAATTTTTCAGAAAAAAAAGTGGCAATTATCACAAATCCAAAGGTTGCTGGACTTCATTTAAGCTATTTATTAGAGCGATTAAGAGCAAAAGAGGTTTATATAATCACTATAGCAGATGGTGAAGAGTATAAAAATTTTGAGAGTGTACAGTTTATATTAGATAGATTATTTGACCATAGGCTTGATAGAAAATCGCTTTTAATAGCATTTGGTGGTGGAGTAATCGGTGATATTACAGGTTTTTGTGCATCTATTTTTCAAAGAGGAGTTGATTTTATTCAAATTCCAACAACTCTTTTAAGCCAAGTTGATGCCAGTGTTGGCGGAAAAACTGGAGTAAATAACAGATTTGGGAAAAATTTAGTAGGTAGTTTTTATCAACCAAAATCAGTTTTTATCGATACAAATTTTCTTTTAACTCTTCCAAAAAGAGAGTTTGGGGCAGGTGTAGCAGAGATTGTAAAAATGGCTGTTACATTTGATAAAGATTTTTTTGAGTGGCTTAAAGAGCATGATTTGAGAGATTTTAATAATCTTAAAATTGCAATAAAAAGGTCTGTTGAGATAAAAGCAAAAGTTGTAATAGAAGATGAAAAAGAAAATGGAATTAGAGCTGCTTTAA
>JACAEZ010000105.1 GCA_013388565.1 Campylobacterales bacterium
CTCTAGGCTTAAGCTATAACGACATCGTAAAGCATAAAGTAAAATAGGGACAGGCTACTTTTTTCTTAAATTAAGGTAGATTTTCCCTAAAAATATTCAGTATTTCGATACGTTCTTCATTTTCGTTGATGACATATTTAAGATTTGAATAGATGATTTCGGTGTTTATATGTCTTTTTGCGATTTCCGCCGATTTTGAGTTTTCGTAGATATATTCGGCAATGGCCGCAAGCCTGTTTTTGAATTTTGTGGAAAAAATAAGTTTATAACTCAACTTTCGCACATAAATCCAGCCCAATATTACCTAAAATAATCCAGCTAAAAACATCTACGAAAGCCCCATAAATAGGCACTTTAAGGTATAATTTCTTTACCACAATCCACTATACAAAGGTGCTTTTTTTATGGGTCTTGACAATTATATTGAATTTGCTATGAAAAACCTTCTAAGAAATCCAATCATAGATATTTTAAGAGCTATAAATATCTCTAAGATGCTCGTTCAAAGCAATTTTATCAAGCGAAGTGTTGGCTACTCTCCTTTTCAAATTCTTCTTCACTTTGTCTATATGCTAGTAATGAACAAACGCCAATCGGTGTTTGTTAGGCAAAGTACCAATGCATATTGCAAAGATACATACTATAGGTTTACCAAAGACAGCAGATATAACTGGAGAAAATTATTGCTACTCAGTTGTGTTGCTTTGATAAAGAAGATTGAACCGCTACAAAAAAGCAGTGAGCATAGACTGCTAATAATCGATGACACCGTTGAGCCAAAAAGAGGAAAGCTTATTGAAGGAGGTTGTCGTAGCATCTATAGTAACAAAGAGAAAAAATGTGTAAGTGGTGTAAATATAGTCTCCCTTAATTACGCTGATGCTCACTCTACCTTCCAGCTAGACTTTAGCCTAAAAACAAACGACAGCCGTCGTTTGCAAACAAGTGATTTTACTACAGATGTTCATCATAAAAGTAACGCCCATAAGCGAAGAGTTGAGAGTACTAGTGGTAAAAACGCTCTTGCTACTCAAATGTTATCAAGAGCACTAGACTATGGTATAAAAGCAGACTATCTGCTTGTTGATAGTTGGTATGCCAAGCCAAGCTTTATCAAAGAGTCAATTGAACTTGGTATGCCTGTAATTGCAAGAGTACCAAATAACGCTCTTATATGGAATTTTATGGGCAAGCATAAAACTATTGACTCAATCTATAACTCACTAAAAGATGCCAAACGAACATATTCTGGCAAACATGGCAAGATTAGCTTCACATACTTTGACGCTGTAGTAGAGCATAAAACAGTTGGCAAATGCAAATTGGTGTTTTTACATACAGGCAAAGAGCTGCTCGTGTTTATATCTACCGATGCCACACTAAGTGGCAAACAAATACTAGACATATACAAGAAGCGTTGGAATATAGAGCAAGGCTATAAAGACCTAAGAGCATACTTCGGATTTAAAGCTGAGGAGAATAGAATCTATGAGGCTCTAATTGGCAGAATAACTCTCTCTATGTTTACCTACAACATTCTAAGCTACATCAACCGTATAAGCTATAAACCAAAGACTCTGGGAGAGCTATTTCGTGACCTTGAATGTGAACTGTAAACACTTGCAATATCAATGGAGAGGTTTCTAGAAATACTTACGGCAGTAGCAAACATCACCGAGATAGTCAAGGATAATAAAGATTTGCTGAAAATCATAGCACTCATAAGGGCTTACGCACAAAAAGAGTTAGGATTTATGTGCGTAAGTTGAGTTATTATATTTTACGAAACTATACTTTTATAGGTGCCTCGTAGTGGAGCTGTCCGAGATAATATAGACAAAAAAAGTTTTTGTGTTTTTGTGTAAAGACTTTGTGGACAACAAAAATATTCAAACAGATGTAATACAAGAGTTCAATCTGTGAATTTGTTAGTTTTTATACTACTCTACAATAATGGTTAAAAAGTGCCAAATCTTGGCTCTATTTGGTACTAATATGTTTCAATTTTAAATAAAGCAAATAGTTCAGTCAATAAAGAGTCACCTCTTTCAACTATTTTTCGAGTATCCCACATAGGTTCACTTTGATCTTTAAACATTTTAACAATATTTTGCGTCATACGATATTGTGTCCAACCTTTATTTTTTGTACCATTTCTGCCTTTTCCCTCGTATATAGACAGTTTTTGTGGAAATGGGTAATTCTGAGCTTCAGGATTCTTTGCACCGCTAAGAAGTGTTAAATTGCCTAAAGAGTTTAAGTGTTTTTCACCATCATCTTTATTGATATGAAGCCAGCCATCCCGTTGAAAAAACTTTTGCGGTAGAATATGCTCAAGTTGTAGTTTTTTATCACATTCAATAAAATCTGCTTCTTCTAGATAGCTGTACTCCAATAAGCACAAGATGGGTTTTGCCCATTTCTTAGAATAAAAATCATTTGAAACCAACTTTTCTTTAGCTTTTTTAACTATTTCTTCTTCTTGCAGTTTTGTTTCCAGTGTATTTTGTATTTCCTGCATAGATTTTCCATCTTTTATTGATCCAATAAGATTGTAAGAGGTTTGTTTCACAGCCGAAAAAGTATTGCCAGCTATCCAAAAAAGATAAAAAAATCTTTGAATTTCTCTTAAAAGAGGATCAGCTTCCCTATGATTTACTAGCTTTATTGTCAAATATATACTTTTCCATATATCCCATGGTAAATACCAAAAACCATACAACTCCTTGTTTCTAGAAGAATATAGATCCGCATATAGTTTTGAAAGTTTGTCGGTCTCAATAATAATAGTGTTAGCATCTTTGGATTTAAATGCCTCTTCAAGCTCTTGGTTGAGTGATTTTTTTGGATTGGATGCTTTAAGATAATGTAACTGATATGTAAACAAATCATTAAAGGAAATATCCGTGGAATCTAGTTTTGTTTCAATACTTCTCCATGATGCAATAAATGTATTCTTATGTTCATCCACCTTAATTGTACTTATAAGATATGCTTTTATAAGGTCAGCCTGAGACAAGTCTAGTCCACGATTATTTAATACCTGAAAAAGCTTGATAGCAAAATTAGGGTCTTTACAAACTATTTTAATAATCATAACTTTATTAAAAAGATAATTTACAAACTCACCGATCTCATCTTCAATCTTTTTTAGTTTTTGAATAAAAATATATGCTGTATTTTCAAATCTATCTTCAACGCCATGTATTTTATAGGGCTTCTGAATATCTGTGAAATTATTATTATTAATTATTTTCTCAGTAAAAGCATTTCCGTGTTTCTCATCAGTATAAAAAGTAAGTCTCTTGCTTTCGTTGTCATTAAAAATACAACTGTTTATTAGTTTTGATTTAACAACATCTGGCATCTCATCTGAGTTAATATCTTCGTTAACTTTTGGGTATAAAGCTTGGATTGCACGAAAAAGAATCATTAGTGTTGTTAGCCTCTGCTGACCATCAACTACATCATATATCTTTGGCTTATCTGTTTTAACAACAATGATTGAGCCGATAAAATAGTTGCTCTCATCTCCACTACTTTTGTTAGAATCATAGGATTCATAAATATCATCCCATAGTGCATCAACTTGCTCATCTTCCCAACTATATGGGCGTTGATAGTTTGGTATTTTATAAATAGGGTCATCATTTTTAAAAAGACCACTTATGCTTAAATCCTTCGGTTCAAAAAATCTCGACATACTGACTCCTGTTTTGGCTTATATCTTTTTCTAGAGCTATTGGCTCAAATGATACCATTCCTAGCCTTGCCGCTCCTCAAACAATACGCATAATATCATTTAATCTCCCAGCACCCACCCTTCAAACCCCCACTTCTCGATAGTCTGCCTTCATCCTTTAGCTTCCTGAGTATCTTTTTTTGACTCCAGACTCGCTCATGCTAAGTTTTTGGCACATTTCTGTGATAGTTATTGAGCTGTTTTCGGCTATCAAAGAGAGTATTTTTTGGTCACTTTTTTGACTTTCTTTTATAAATGAGTTCAGAGTCTTTAGTATCGCATCCAGCATAAACTCTACAAATGGTGTGAACTCTCCGAGGCTCGCACACTCTTCAAAAG
>JACAEZ010000152.1 GCA_013388565.1 Campylobacterales bacterium
ATTTAAAGCATTTAAAATATCAGTTACATCAGATAAATTTAATATAAAAAACTGTTTTGTATCTTTATAAAAACTAGATATATCCAATTCAAATATTTTTTCTTGTAATGTTTTTTTATCACAAAGTTTTACATTATGCTTTTTATCACAATTACTAATTGCATACTCTATCCACTCTTTATCTTTAAAATCATAAATCAAACCATCTTCTTCAATAAATTGTTCAGACAAAGTACTATATAAATCCCTAAATTCTGATATAGAACCAACATTAAAAAACTCTAAAAACTTTTTATTAGCTTTCAATATTCCATCTTCTCTACTAAAGTACAAAATCATACTAGGACTTAAATCTATAATTTTTTGATTTAAATTTTTCTCGTCTTGAATAATTTCCGTTTGATTAAAAAGGTCCGTTATATCGTTATAAATTACAACATATTCAAATTTTTTATCCTTGTCAAATATAGGTACAAAAACAGTATCAGCAATCAATGGCTTACCATTTTTTCTTACATTTTTTGTAATCTCTTTATAAATAGAACTATTTTGAACCAATACTTCAAAAAGCTCCTCTGTAAAATCTTTATCAAAACTATCATCAAACAATATAGATAAATGCTTACCTATCAAATCATCTTCTACATAACCAGTAAGTTCAGAAAAAATTTTATTTACATCAGTTATCTTTCCATCTAAATCTATTTTTATAATTGCATCAACTTGGTCAACATACTTTTTATACTGCTCTAACAATAAATTTTTCTCTTCTATCTTTTGAGTAGCACCATTTATCTCATTTTCCAAATTTTGATTTAAATCCTCAAGCTCTTTAATCCTTGTATCAATCAAATTTAGTAGAGCAGAAACTGTATTTGTATTTGTTTTCAACACATCTACACTCATTTTTTTAGCACTATTGTCAAAATTTTCTTTTTCACTAAGTGCCAAAATAGTCATAGTAGAGTTTAACAGTTGACAACTTTTTTTAGAAAAAAACTCTCCATAAGTAAAAAATCCAGATGTTGGTGATATTTTATTTAATGGAACTATCTCTTTTTCTATAAACTCATTAGAAGCATACCTTCTTCTAGCCATACAAGAATAAACAAAAATAGACTCAAAATTATATTTACTTAAATTTTCAATAGCATTATAACTATCATTCATCATCAATTCATAATTACCACAGCCAAGCCAAATAGTATCACCTTCATGTATATTTCCAGCAAAAGTCAATGAATTATCCTCATGTTTACTCAAAACAGCCCTAGCCACCAGCAAACCATCTTTTTCAATAATCATAGGAAATTCTGTCCCAATTTCAGGCAATCTATTTGCCATCTCTTTACCCAAATAGTGTTCATAAACCTCTACAGGTGTAAAATTGTCAATATTGTAAACCCTATTTTTGTACGACTTTGTAACAACCATTTTTTTACCTATAGCTTTCCACCCAAACCCAACACTATTTACAGCTTTCAAAAAATCACTATTCAAAGAAACACCAACAGCACCATTAAAAATTATCTGTTCATCAAAAATTGTAAAAGTCTGTTTAAACATACCTTTGTCTCCAGCCATACCACCAGAAACAACAACATTATTTAAATCTACAACACTTTCAACACCTTTTAAAAACTCTTCACCATTTATATTTAAACCATCGCTAAGCAGTATCATAGCTTTTGTATTATCTGTTAAAATAGAAGAGCTAAGTGTTTTACCACTTTCAAAACTACAATTATCATTTTTTACAAAACTAGCTTTTAACTCACAATTTTCAAAAGATGACAAAGAGATTACAATACTATCTTCAAACACATTTCCATCAATAATTTCACCATCAGTAGAACTTCCAATAATTATACTTTTAGGCAACTCTTTTTTTATTTTTTTTAATAATTTTAAAACTTTTTCTTCATCACTAATACCAATAAACAGTTGAATTAACAAACTTTTATGACTCTGAAACTGTTTTAAATTTAGCTCTTTTAACTCTTTTATCTTTTTTATTTTATAGTTTTTTGTAAACATTGAAAATACCTTTATAACTTTGTAATTTATGTATAATATACAATTTATTATTTATATATGATAAAAAACTAAATATTTTCAAAATCGACTTTTAAGAGCCAATTCGATAAAATCTTCAAAACTTAAACTAAAGGTGAAAAATGCCAAAAAGAGAAGATATTAAAAATATTTTGCTTATAGGTTCTGGTCCGATTATCATAGGTCAAGCTTGTGAATTTGACTATTCAGGTACACAAGCTGCTAAGACATTAAAAGAGCAAGGTTATAGAGTTGTTTTAATAAATTCAAATCCAGCGACTATCATGACAGACCCCGAATTTGCAGATAGTACATATATTGAGCCGATAAATGAAGATGTTATTGCAAAGATTATTGAGATAGAAAAAATCGATGCGATATTGACTACAATGGGTGGTCAAACGGCACTAAATGTTTGTATGAAGATGTATGAAAAAAAGATGTTAGAAAATGTAGTAGTACTTGGTGCAAAACCAGAAGCTATAAAAAAAGGTGAAGATAGACAAGCTTTTAAAGAGGCTATGCAAAAAATCGGTATGGATTTACCAAAAAGTCAATATGCTTACAATATCGATGAAGCGATGGATGCGGCTAAAAATATCGGTTTTCCGCTTATCATTAGAGCATCTTTTACACTTGCTGGTGGTGGTAGTGGTGTGGCTTACAATATCGATGAGTTTAAAGATTTAGCACTTAAAGGGCTTGAGGCTAGTCCGATAAATGAGATACTTATCGAAGAGTCGCTTTTAGGGTGGAAAGAGTATGAGATGGAGGTTATTAGAGATAAAAATGATAACTGTATTATCGTTTGTTCTATTGAAAACCTTGACCCTATGGGTGTGCATACTGGAGATAGTATCACGATAGCTCCAGCATTGACATTAACAGATAAAGAGTATCAAAAAATGAGAGATGCCTCTTTTGAGATTTTAAGAGAAATAGGTGTTGATACGGGTGGTTCAAATGTTCAATTTTCGATAAATCCAGAAACTGGTAGAATGATTGTAATTGAGATGAACCCTAGAGTTTCAAGAAGTTCAGCACTGGCTTCAAAAGCCACTGGTTATCCGATTGCAAAAGTAGCTACACTTTTGGCTGTTGGCTATACACTTGATGAGATTAAAAATGATATAACTGGCACTCCTGCTAGTTTTGAACCTGTAATTGATTATATCGTATCAAAAATTCCTCGATTTACATTTGAAAAATTCCCTCAAGCAGATAGCACACTTACAACATCTATGAAAAGTGTTGGTGAAGTTATGGC
>JACAEZ010000127.1 GCA_013388565.1 Campylobacterales bacterium
GTGTTAAAAATTCTAAAATCAAACAAGTTGCATCTGGAAGATTTGGGGTTACTCCAGCATATTTAAGAAGTGCAACTGAAATTCAAATAAAAGTAGCTCAAGGTGCAAAACCTGGTGAAGGTGGTCAATTACCTGGGCATAAAGTAACACCACTGATTGCAAGTTTAAGATATACAGTTCCAGGTGTTACACTAATTTCTCCTCCGCCTCATCATGATATTTACTCAATTGAAGATTTAGCACAACTTATTTTTGATTTAAAACAGGTAAATCCAGAAGCAAAAATCTCTGTAAAACTTGTCTCAACAGCAGGTGTCGGAACAATAGCAGCAGGTGTTGCAAAAGCTTATGCAGATAAAATCATCATCTCCGGTGCAGATGGTGGAACAGGGGCTGCTCAACTTAACTCTATAAAATTTGCTGGAAATCCTTTAGAATTAGGACTTACTGAAGCACATAATGCTTTAAAAGTAAACCATTTAAGAGAGTTTGTAACATTAGAGGCAGATGGCGGATTGAAAACTGGTCTTGATATTGTGAAAGTAGCTTTAATGGGTGCTGAAAATTTTGGTTTTGGTACAAGTGTATTGACAATTTTAGGTTGTAAAATTTTGAGAGTTTGCCATTTAAATACTTGTACAGTTGGTGTTGCTACTCAAGATGAAGAACTTCGGTCACATTTTGTTGGAACAGTAGATAGAGTTGTAAACTTTTTTACATTGATAGCACAAGATGTTAGAGAAATATTGGCACATTTAGGATACAGAAGTTTACAAGAGATTATTGGTAGAAGTGATTTATTAAAAGTAATAGATACAGAACTTGCTACAAAATTTGATTTTAGTAGAGTTTTAATGAATTTAGATGGTGCAAATGTTTGTAAAAAAGATAAAAATCATCCTTTTGATTCTAATAAATTTGAAAAAGAGGTGTTAAAAGAGGTATCTGAAGCTATTAAAAATCCAACTACAAATATATCAATCGAGAGAGATATTTGTAACTTAAATAGAAGTTTTGGTGCCATGATAAGTGGTGAAATTGCTAAATATTATGGTAATAGTGGATTGAAAGATGGTTCTATAAAAATAAAACTTAAAGGTGTTGCAGGTCAATCTTTAGGTGCATTTTTAGCAAAAGGTGTATCTATTTATCTTGATGGTTGGGCAAATGATTATGTTGGAAAAGGGATGAATGGTGGAAAAATAGTCATTAAGCCTAAAAAACAGGGTGAAAAATATTCATGTGCTGGAAATACTTGTCTTTATGGAGCTACTGGTGGAAAACTGTTTGTTGCTGGAAATGTTGGTGAGAGATTTGGTGTTAGAAACTCTGGTGCTCAAGCAATAATAGAAGGAACAGGTGACCATGCTTGTGAATACATGACAGGTGGTGTTGTTGTTATTTTAGGTTCAACAGGTGTTAATTTTGGTGCTGGTATGACAGGTGGTATTGCATTTGTATATGATAAAGATAGAACATTTTTTGACCATGTAAATCAAGAGTTGATAGAGCTTCAAAGAGTTGATACAGATTATGCAGGAGAGGCTAGACACTACTTAAATAAGCTATTAAAAGAACATATAGATGAGACAGGAAGTGAGAAAGCAAAAGCAATTTTAGAAAATTTTAGAGATAGAGTGAAAGATTTTTGGATGGTTAAACCAAAAAATATGAAAAAAGTCCCACTAAAACCAAATGATGGAGATTAATAATGCAAGGTTTTATAGATACTGAAAGAGTAGAGCCTACTAAACGAAATGTATTAGAGAGGCTGAAAGATTTTAATGAAATTTATGAAAGTTTAGATGGTGAAGATGCTAAATGGCAAGCAAATAGATGTGTTCAGTGTGGTGACCCATACTGCATGAATAAGTGTCCATTGCACAACTTCATACCTCAATGGTTAAAAAAAGTTAGTGAAAATGATTTTGAATTTGCATTTTTATTATCAAATCATAGTTCACCTTTTCCAGAAATTATGGGTAGAGTTTGTCCTCATGATAGACTTTGCGAGGGGGACTGTACATTAAATGATGGATTTGGTGCAATTACTATTGGAGCTATTGAAACATATATCTCTGAAGAAGGTTTTAAAAGAGGTTTAAAACCAGATTTTTCTATTCAAAAAACAGATAAAAGAGTGGCTATTATTGGCTCTGGTCCTGCTGGTCTTTCATGTGCTACATATTTACTTAGAGCTGGTATAAATGTAGATATGTTTGAGAGAGCTGATATGGCTGGTGGACTTTTAACATATGGAATTCCTGGATTTAAATTAGATAAAGATGTTGTAAAAAGAAGAGTTGATATATTGGTTGAAGCTGGATTAAACTTAAAACTTAATTGTGAAGTAGGTAGCAATATTTCATTTGAAGAGATAGATAAAAATTATGATGCTATATTTTTAGGAATTGGAGCTACAAAACCAAATAGTGCAAATGTTAAAAATGAAAATTCAAATGGTGTAATTCAAGCAATAGAATTTTTGACAGAAGTTCAAAAGAAAAACTTCAATAAACAATATTTAGATAAAGTTGATGTTAAAGGTAAAAATGTTGTTGTAATTGGCGGTGGTGATACTGCTATGGATTGTGTTAGAACAAGTATTAGACTTGGAGCTTTATCTGTTAAATGTTTATATAGAAGAGACTCTTATAATATGCCAGGTTCTAAAAAAGAGTATAAAAATGCAATAGAAGAGGGTGTAGAGTTTGTATTTAATGTTTCGCCAAAAGAGATAGTTGTTGATAACAATAACTGTGTAAAATCTATCATTATGCAAAAAACTTCATTAACTCAAGCAGATAGTAAGGGCAGACAGAAATGTGAAGTTGTTGAAGGTAATGATTATGAGATTGAAGCAGATATTGTAATATTAAGTTTAGGCTTTTCGCAAGAGATACCAGAATTTTTAAAATCATCAAATATAGAGTGCGATAGTAGTGGAAATATAGTTATTAATAGTGAGTTTGCTACAACAAATTCTAAAATATATGCTGGTGGAGATTGTAGAAGAGGGGCAGATTTAGTTGTAACTGCTGCATTTGATGGTAGAGAAGCTGCTAAAAGTATAATAAAAAAGTTAATTTAATGCAAGATTTGTTTATCGAATCTGTATTGTCTGTAAATCGTGAGCTTTTTAACCTAATTAAAAATGGATTAAGTGATTTTCATTTTGTTTATCATGATATTGGTTTTGGTGGAGATGTAAGTTCTAAAATTGACCTTGTTGCGGAAGATATGTTTGTAAAAAAGCTTTTGCAATTTGGTCAAATATATTCAGAAGAGAGCGGTATAATTGGAGATGGTGAGTACAAAATTGTGATAGACCCAATTGATGGTAGTCACAATTTATTATCTGGTTTTCCATATTTTGGTACATCTGTATCTTTAGAAAAAGATGGAAAAAGTTTTGTTGGCATAATTTGTAATTTAGCAAATGGTGATATTTTTATAAAAACAAAAGAGTATTTTAAAGTTGGTAATTTATTTACAAATGTTTATAAAGATGAAACTTCAACAGATTTTACAAAAATATCAATCTTTGAAAAATCATATGCAAATGAAAAATTGACACAAAAGTTAATTGAATCATCAATCAAATTTAGGTCACCTGGTGCTTTAGCTTTATCATTGGCATATGCACATAGAGTTGGGTTTTTACTGTTTAATGGAAAGTTGAGAGAGTTTGATGTAAATGCTGGACTTTTTATGTGTGAGGATTTAAATATTTATAAAAAAGACAAACTGCTGTTAATTTCAAAAGATTTAAATCTATTCAACAATATACTACAACTTGTAACGGAGTAAAAATTGATAAAATTTTCTGAAATTTTTCAAAACATAAGAAAAAAAAGGGCAGAACCGAGTGAAGCTCCTAGCCATTGGGTTAAATGTGCAAATTGTCAAGCTTTAATGTACTATAAAGAGATTTCAAAACTAAAATATGTTTGTCCTAAATGCAATTTTCACATGAGAATAGGTGTAAATGAGAGGATAGAGACATTAATAGATGAAAATAGCTTTATAGAGCATGATGGACATTTGAAACCAACTGACCCTTTGAGTTTTGTGGACAAGAAAAGTTATAAAAAGAGAGTAGAAGAGGCATATGAAAAAACATCAAGATATTCTTCTGCTATTAGTGGTGAATGTAAAATCAATGGTATAACTTCTCAAATAGTAATATTTGATTTTAACTTCATGGGTGGAAGTTTAGGGTCTGTTGAAGGGGAGAAGATTTCAAGAGCTGTAAATAGAGCAGTTTCCACACAAACACCTCTTGTTATAGTTAGTGCTAGTGGTGGTGCTAGAATGCAAGAGAGTACATTTTCACTAATGCAAATGGCAAAAACAAGTGCTGCTTTAACAAAACTTTCAAAACACAAACTCCCCTTTATCTCTATATTGACCGACCCCACAATGGGTGGAGTAAGTGCATCTTTTGCATTTTTAGGTGATATTATCATTGCTGAACCAGGGGCTTTGATAGGCTTTGCAGGGCAGAGAGTTATAAAACAGACAATTGGTGCAGAACTTCCAGAAGGGTTTCAAAGAGCAGAGTTTTTATTAGAACATGGGCTTATTGACATGGTTGTAGATAGACATGATTTAAAAAATTGTGTATCTAATTTGTTGAAGATATTTACATCTTCATGATAAAGATTAATGTTTATAGTATTGAAAAGAAAGAGGATAGGTTTGTTGAATCTATTATAAATGAGTTTAAAAAGAGTTCTTTAAATTATGCAAAAATTGAAAATATTGTAATTTTCAATAATAAAATTTCAAATTTTCAAAAAAACAGTCTTGAAGTAGAAGCTAAATTATCCTATCTTGAAGCATTTAAACCATATTTGAAGGGGTTTAATGTAGCTCTTGATGTAAATGGAAAAATGATGGATAGTATAAAATTTAGTAAATTTTTTGAAACAAATAGTGAGATTAATTTTTTTATCGGTGGAGCTTTCGGATTTAGTAAAGAATTTTTAGATTTGTGCGATGTATCTATCAGTTTAAGTGAAATGACAATGGCACATAAAATTGCTAAAGTTGTGTTATTTGAACAGATATTTAGAGCTTTGACAATTGTAAATAATCATCCATACCATAAATAAGAGAGGGCAAAAGTGAATCCAAAAGATTTAAAAGTTTTTCAAGAGATGTTAATAAGTAGAAAGAGACAAATTGAAAAAAATATCAAAACGACTACTAAAGAGTTAGAAGAGTTAAATTCATTAGAATTAAATGATGAAGGTGATATAGCTTCAATTAGTACAGATAATACTATAGATGAAGCTATAACATTACAACAACGAAAAGAGTTGGCTGAAATAGAATATGCACTCTCTAAAATATCAAATAATACATATGGTGTTTGTGAAATGTGTGAAGAAAAGATAGGGACACATAGACTAAAAGTTAAACCACATGCTAAATATTGTATGGTTTGTAGAGAGATATATGAAAAAAATCCAAAAGGATAGAATATGAGATTAAAAAGATATGCTTTTTTTTCAATAGTTTTAATAATATTAATTAGTTTTTATGTATTTACTTTTGAAGGTGGAAGTTATACTATAGAGTTATTTTCTATACCAGTAAATTTACCTATTGCCATTTGGGTTGCAATAGCACTTCTATTTATTTTTGTAAGTTCATTCTTTCACATGGCTTTTTATAGTTTTAAATATTATTGGAAAGAGAAATCGGTTGAAAAAGATAAAAAAAATTTTGTAAATTTTATAAAAGAGTTGGTGTTAAATGGTAAAAGTGATATATCTTTTAAATGTAATGATAGTTTTGGATATGTTGCAAATATTTTAAAATCATTTAATTTAACTCCAAAATTTGATTATAAAAGTGATATAGAAGAGATTGAAAAATTAGTAATTGATTTAAAATCTATTAAAAATGGTGAAAATATTGATTTAAAATGTTACAAGTTAGATAAAAATAATTGCCATAATATAGAAAATTTGAAAAATCAAATATCACAAAACTTACAAAAAGCTGTAGAAATCTTAAGAAAATCTGGTGATTATGGTGAAGATGTTTTACAATTTGCATATAAAAAAGTTGCACAAGATGGTGTTGAAAAAGATGTAAGAAACTATTTAAATAGTATTAATATAACAAAAGAGATATTTTATATATTAATGAATAGAGCAAAAGAGTTACATTTAACAAATAGTGATATTTATGAAACTTCAAATAAAGCTGGTTGTTCAACAGATGATTTTATACAATTAGCAGTAAAATTAAAATCAATCTTAAATCCAAATGAGATGATTGCTTTGTTTGAATATATTTCAAATAAAAATGAAGATGCGATAGAGGCCTATCTTTATACACTTTTAAATTTTGAGATGATAGACAAAGCAAAAGAGATACTTGATGCTAGTTTAAAAAGTGATTATTTAAAAATTAAAGCTTATTTAGAGTTAAAAGAGCAAAATAAACACTATCCTCTGGAGTTATTTATTTGAAACTGTTTCATGATGGCACTCCTTTGTTGGTTTTAGCTCCACTTGCTGGATATACTGATTTGCCATTTAGGTCGGTTGTAAAAAAGTTTGGTGCAGATTTGACTGTTAGTGAGATGATAAGCTCTAATGCTTTGGTCTATAATAGTCAAAGAACATACAAAATGTTAGAAAAATCTCCAATAGAAAATCCATACTCTGTTCAAATAGCTGGAAACAATAAAAATGTTATTAAAGATGCTGTAAATATTTTGAATGATTTTGATTTTATTGATATTATAGATTTGAATTGTGGATGTCCTGCTACAAAGATTGTAAATCATGGAAGTGGAAGTTCGCTATTAAAAGATTTAAATTTATTAAAAGAGCTACTTTCAACAATAAAAGATAATAGTAAAAAAAAGTATATTAGTGCAAAGATTAGAATAGGGTACGATAAAAAAAATCCTGTTGAAATA